>CAIXTV010000129.1 GCA_903922465.1 uncultured bacterium | reverse complement strand
TCAAAATGTTGACGGTTCCCCGTACGGAGATGTGCTGTATTTTCAAAATGTTGACGGTTCCCCGTACGGAGATGTGCTGTATTTTCAAAATGTTGACGGTTCCCCGTCAAACTCTTTCTTTGAATTTTACTCTTCTGAAAGTTTTTATTCAGAAGAAAATCTTGTGTGTTTTTTATCTTAAAGCAATATTCTCCGGAAATAATAAGCATTCAGATGCTCTGTAACCTACTGATAGCAGCAAAATAGAGGATATGAAAAAAAAATCAAATATTTTTCGAAAATAATGTAACTTTTTAATATGACTTACGTAAATACAAAAAAGGAGCACTTTAAGTATTAATTTAATTATCAAAAACAATGGGACATCAAAAAAAAATTCCAGAAACTGATGATGCCAGAATAGCATCATTAAGCACGACTAAAAATCGTATTGCAAGTGTTGCCCCTTCCGATAACATCATATCGGAGATAAACACCATCATCCTCATGGCACTTCTCCCTGAAATACTTTCAAGGAGAATCCAAGGTCAATCAGCTGAACAAGCTCTACATTCAGCTGTGGCAGGCGTTAAGGAAGTTCATGAATCAATTAAAAGCAGAACTTCACATGGTTTTCAATTAGTTAATTTTCAAATCGATGACAAAATTGAAGGATGGTCGCCTGATACTAGAACTTTATATTTTCTTAACTTAGATGGACGTTTGCCATCAATGAATTCTGAAAATGAGATCCTGCAAGCAGCACATAACTTTATTGATGGAGAAACTGCTCGCACCACTCCAACAGGTACTTTGTTAACAGATATTAGTAAAGCACAAGTACTTGCATTATTAAATGATTTAGATGCTAAAATAGTTGTGAGGCAGGATGCAAAAACTGCACTCATCGAAGCACAAATGGCATTTGATGAAAAACGCGCCGAAGCCGATGTTCTCATCCCAAAACTTTGGGGAGATATCGAACATGCTTCGCAAGATATGGAATCAGGAACGGCACATGACTTTAATACTATTTGGGGCATGCAGTTTGAACATGTTCCGGGCTATGGAATAGTTAATGTTAAGGTCGAAGATGAAGATACTCATCTAATTTTGGCCGGAGTTGAACTAAGAGTTGGTGCAGCCATAGGAAAAGGTGGAGCAAAGGCAAAAACCAACGAGTTTGGGGTTGCAACAATTAAATCTCAGAACTTCAACAAAACTAATCTCGTTGCTAAATTAATAACTCATTTAGATTCTGTTACTGATATTCAACTAATTGAAGATGAAACCATCAATGTGGTGGTGAAAATGAAGAAAAAATAGGTTTAATTTAAGATTTTCGTTTAAGTTCGATATTGAAAAATAAGCCTCTATCCCTTAAGGGGAAAGCAAGGATTCACATTAAGGATTTTAAGCTTTTTGGCTCTTTTAGGTTTAAGTTTTTAAGTGATTTAAATTTTGTTTTAATAAAAAACCTAACAGGTAATTTTGGCCTGTTAGGTTTTTTTCATTAGGGTATTAAGATTTGTATTAATTCGCATCCATTCACCCTTATCAGCAGCTTAGCATTTATTAGCCATCAATATCAACTTTGAAAGCATTGAATATCATATCTGTAGCAATGGTTGATGCTCCGTGATAAGTTCCTTCGAGAATTTCAGCATCCGTCCAACCCAAATCATGAAGTTTATCAATATCTTCCTGAACGGTCGAATTGGAGTTTTTAACCACCTTAAGCACAAACATTAAGAGTGCTTTTTCGTTATCTTCTAAAGGTACTTTTGTTGGATCAAGTCTAATTTCGGCCACCATTTCGGGTAAAACCCCATATTGAAACAAAATTTGGGTATTCATTCCAATACAATAGGAGCATTGCACTTCTTCGGAAACCAACAAGCGGATGAAGGACAATAATTTACCGCCAAGCCTGTTATGACGCATAAAATAATTGAGATTGCCCACCTGTTGTCCTAACAAATGCTCGCTGGGGCTGAAAAGTTTAAACGCATTGGGAACAAAACCCATTGCATTTATCATGTTTTGATATATTTCGGCTACCTTGCCTGTGGCTTCTGCCGGTTCAACTAATTTAATGAGAGACATATTTTTATGTTTTAAATGGATATAATATTAATTGTTACAAAAGTAAGTATTATTTTTGATATGCTATCAAGGCTAACTTTGCTAAGCTTATGAAAAGGGGGCTTTTTTTTACGGTTTTCACTTATAAATAATCAGAATATTCTGAAATATATTTAGATAAGACTCTCACTAATAAAGATAAAGCTTTTTCTTGTTTGGATTTTATGGCAAGGTTTAACGATAAGCCGCTAATTATGGCAAAACCTAGTGCTTTTAAGTCTTTTTTTGAATTTGGAATGAAGATAAAATGCTATGCTTAAGTTCAAAAGGATTAATTTTTCATGATGATATTTAGGGCTTAAGGACTATAATTCAGAACGCACAAAAAAAGGCTTGCACTTTAGTGCAAGCCTTTAAATTTTAATCCGCATTAAGATGAAATGCAGTTTCGTTGAAAGCGAAAAACCAATAACTTATTATACAAATAAGCCTATCTTTCTATAAAATTCAAAGTTTAAAGTCCCAAAATTCAAATTCAAAGGAGGAAAAGCGTATTCCCAAAAGCATTTATCAATATTAAAAAGAACAATCTTTTTGATTTAATGACTTGTATTAAATCTTAAACTTCAATTCTTGGAATTTTAATTTTGGAATTTCCTCCTTGGATCTTCCTTCTTGGTTCTTGGAATTTGGAATTTGAGACTTGGGCCTTTTTTCTTGGTTCTTTGAGTTTGGAATTTCCTCCTTGGATCTTCCTTCTTGGTTCTTGGAATTTGGAATTTGAGACTTGGGCCTTTTTTCTTGGTTCTTTGAGTTTGGAATTTGGATCTTGGCTCTTCCTTTACTCTCCCAGTGTTTTCTCAATCTTCCTTACCCCGAATAAAATGATTCGATAGGTAACATAAATGAGGACAGGCAAGCTTAAAAACCATAATATTTCTGTTGTATACATAATTTAATTGTTTTAAAGATTAATATTTATGAGATTCATCCTGCATTTCTTCGGCAGTGATATTGGTTTTGTTCATTTTACGCCAAAACCAAACAATATATGCCAACACAAAAGGCACCAGAAGCGAAACATAACTCATAGCAGTGAGGGTATAATGACTTGAAGATGAGTTTTCGATGGTTAAACTGCTTTGCAAATCGAAGTTAGAAGGATAATAACTCGTATTATTCAAGCCAGCAACCATAAACAACATCAACACCGTAAACACAACGCCAATACCGGTAAACCAAATACCTTTTAATGATTTCAAGAATAGGGTAGAAATTATACCCCACAACACCAAAAGCACACCCACTAAGAACAAGGCCAAGACAAGTGGCATTTGAAGGAAATTATGCAAATACTTGAAGTTTTCCATAAACACTTCTTTCGTGGCGGGATTCACAGCATAACCATCAATAAATAATAATCTAATTACGAAGAACAAAAAGAAAACTAAAAAGGGAATGGTATCGATTAGAAGCGATTTTTTTGCACGACCGTAAATGTTTTCATCAGTTATTGTGTTGATAAGATATAAACCACCCAGTATGCGTGAAAGGAAAAGCACAGCAAGTCCCAAGCTAACGTTATGGAAACTCAAAACAGCTTCCAGTCCCTTTGCAGGACCTTCCCAACCCGAAATAACATTCATGCCACCGATGTTGGTAATGTTCATTTTGTTAACGCTAAAAGGCGAACCCGTGAAGAAAGTAGCCACGGCCACACCCAACAGCAAAGGTCCGAGCGAACCATTGATGAATAAAAGGATTTCATAAGTCTTTGCGCCAAAAACATTGCCTTCTTTCTTCCTGAATTCATAGGCAATGGCTTGAACAATAAAACAAAAGAGGATAGCCATCCACACCCAATAAGCCCCACCAAAGCTGGTTGAATAAAATAGGGGGAAGGAGGCAAAGAAAGCACCGCCAAAGGTAACTAAAGTCGTAAAGGTGAATTCCCATTTACGTCCAAGTGAGTTAACAATCATAGTTTTTTCCTCCTCAGTCTTTCCGAGGGTAAATAAAAGTGTTTGCCCACCCTGAACAAAGAGAAGAAAAACTAATAAACTGCCAAGGAGGGATACAATAACCCACCAATATTGTTGTAATGATAAAATTGTAAGTGATTCAAACATGATTATTGTCCTCCATCTTTATTAGGTCCGTTTTTAATTTGTTTTATCATAATAGTTACTTCAGCAATGAGCAAGGAAGTAAAAATAAAAGCGAAAAGCCAGAAAGTAAATGCCACGGAACCCGAATCAATTCGAGAAACAGCAGCCACATTAGGCATTAAATCCTGAATAACCCAGGGCTGACGACCTACTTCAGTAAGTATCCATCCTGCCTGACTTGCAAAATAGGCCAAAGGAAAGCTAAATACAGCAAACCAAAGCAGCCATCTCTTCTTCTCAAGAGTATTTTTGAATAAATAAATAAGAACAATGATAAAGAGGATGATGAAAATCACACCCAAGCCAACCATAAGTTTAAAACTATAAAAAGTAATGGGCACATTAGGAATAGTTTCCTGAGGATTATTCAAATAACCATAACCGAAATATTTGAAGTTTTCATTAAAAGTGACAAGAGCGCTATCTGCTTTCCCTTTATTGCCTTCCTTTTTTGCTGTAGTATAAGCCGCAAGTGAATGTATGGCAATTTTGCCCTTATCAATCTTCTCTTGTGTCGAAATGATGTTGCGAGCAGGATTACCATCCACCAAATCTTTGATTCCTGGAACAAAAGCATTCGCATCCTTATACCCTAATAGAGATATTAGTTTGGGGATTTCTAAATTAATAAGAGGAGAAGGTTTATTATCATTATATTCCTTTCCAGGTGTGAGAATCCCAATCACAGCCATTCCGGCTCCTTCTTTCCCATCATACAATCCTTCCATTGCAGCAAACTTCATGGGTTGATGTTGAGCCATAGTATAAGCCGAACCGTCACCAGTGAAGGCAAGAAAGAGAGACGTTATCAAACCAAAAATGGCACCCACAACAATACTTTTCTTTGCAAAAGTTACTTCTCTCTTTTTAATAAGATACCAAGCACTAATTCCTACCACAAACAAAGCAGCAGTTACATAACCTGATGAAATAGTGTGCAGAAATTTATGCACAGCAACAGGAGAGAACAATACTTCCCAGAAATTCACCATTTCGTTTCGGGCAGTGTCAGGATTAAAATGCATACCGGCAGGATACTGCATCCAAGCATTGGCTACAAGTATCCATAAAGCAGAAAGATTTGCTCCAATAGCCGTAAGCCATGAAGCAGCGAGATGAGTTTTCTTACTTACCTTCTTCCAACCGAAAAACATAATAGCGATGAAAGTAGATTCAAGGAAGAAGGCCATAATTCCTTCAATAGCAAGAGGGGCTCCGAAGATATCACCCACAAACCAAGAGTAGTTCGACCAATTCGTTCCAAATTGAAACTCCAAAATAATTCCAGTTGCAACGCCAATTGCAAAGTTGATTCCAAACAGTGTCATCCAGAATTTCGTAATCTTCTTCCATTCGGGATTTCCTGTTTTTACGTAAATAGATTCCATTATCGCTACTACGAACGATAATCCGAGAGTGAGAGGGACAAACAGCCAATGATACATTGCTGTCAACGCAAATTGCGCCCTCGACCAGTCCACTACTGATAAATCAGTTGTTAAAACCATAGTTTAGTGTGTTTTAGTTAATTGATTAAGTACATATTCACTTTTCCCCTGATCCGTCGTGGATTGGGTGGTTAAAAAGTCTTTGAAGAAAAATAGTTTTAAAATTACGAACATAACGAATAGCTTAACGAAGATAATGACCCATAGTTTCTTGCCTACAGTCATACTTTTGAACCCTTCATAATAGAAGTAAAATATCTTCTTAAACAGCTTTTTCACTTTCGTTTAATTTGAGGGTGTAAATATCTAAATAAATTCAAGAATCGTAATGCCTAAATAAAAAATAAAGTTTATATTTGTGCGATACAATGCTTTATGAATGAAATTTAGAATAAGTATAAACAATAAATATTCAATTAAACTGTAGGTTTAGTCGAAACTTATTAGTGTAAATCGAAATTACATTGATTTTGGACAAAAGTAAGATAAAAGCAAGGGAGAATGTTTTTGTAGTGCTTCTGAAGAGATGTTAAATCTCTTCCATAAGTTTAATATACCAACCATTTTCTTCCCATTTTACAAAAAAGCTAATGCGTCCATTGGAGCTGTCAATATTGATTTTGTAAAAGTTAGGTTGATTATCAATAGGGAATAGTGGGCTAATGAATAATAATTCAGCAGGGATGGTGTGGGTGAGAGCATAGCTTGCAAATTCTTCTTTAGTGAAGATAATGGAAGCGTCGGTGGCAAGATTGTAGGTTCTTAAGCGAGCGTCCTCAATAATAAAGAAATAAAAAGCCTTATTTTCAAAGGGGATGGAAGCTATTTCTCCAGCTTCAGCTCCTGATTTAATTAGAAATTGAATTTTATTAATTAGATACTTCCCTAATGTGGCAAAGTCGTTTGATAGATTGCCAAACCTTGGGTTAGTGTCAGTATTATCAGCGATGCTATCCATATCGCTATCTTTTGATAAAGGATTAGTAGCAATTTTATTTTCATAAATATCGGTCAATCCGTCGTTGTCGCTATCCTTAATAATCTCTTTTATGGGGAAGCTAAGCAATATGTTGTCTCTTAGTAAAACATAAGAAGGGGTATCGGTAACTTGCCTTGGTGTTTTGGTAATATTGATGAGGGCTGCCTCTAATTGCAAAGATAAAGGGGAGGGGAGCAGGCGTTTTTTTTGCTTTGCTTTAATGTTAAAAAACCTGTTTTGTGCAATCCCAAGGTAATAGTTTTTCCAATTGACACCTTTGTCGTTTGAAAGCGCTAACCATAGGTTTTCCTGAGTAGCTTCTGGGCCATCCGACTTGAAAACAATAGCCGATGTTTGTCCGTTGGTGTCGGTAGTGATTATACTTCTTTGTAATACCTTGCCTAAAGTTGCTGTACGATACAGATTCATTAAAGAATCAAGTCCGGCACTATAGGCTGCATTGCTAATAATACCATGTTCAAAATCGTTTTCGACCTTTGTCAGTTCTTTGTCGAATTTTTCTTCATATTTGCTTAAAGCAACAATAGAATTAAAGGGATTATCAGCCTTGCTTGAATCAACTTTGATATAAGCAGGAATGCAATTTATGATTTCTGCTTCTGTTTTATTCTGAAAGACTATACCCGTGTTGAAATTTAAATAATATGCTTCTTCTGCAGTGCTTTTATACCCTTTTACTTCTTCATTTTGAGCATTAAGAATATAAGGAGTAAAGAGGATAAAAAGCGATAAGGTGAAATTTCTTAAATATGAAATGCTATTTTCTATCTTCATTAGTTATCTTAAAATCGTTACGCTTCCTGAGTAACTGGCTTCATGGCCAAGAGAATAACTTTTCCAAGTAAAGATATAAAAATACGTTCCATCCGATGAACCTTCGCCAGTCCATGAATTATCGTAACGTTCTTTTTCGTATATTTTCTTTCCCCAGCGATTGAAAACCTGCAGTTTATTTTCTTTATCAGGCTTTAAGCCAATAATTTCAAAATTATCATTTATTCCATCACTATTAGGCGAAAACACATTAGGGAATTGCATGGTTAGTTCAATGATAACTGAATGAGAGATAGAACTTACACAAGGATGGTCGGTTGTGGCTGTGAGAGTAACAACATAAGTCCCATCAGATAGATAAGGATGAGTAACAACAGCACCGCTATTATCGGTAGTTGCATCACCAAAATCCCAAGCCCATATGCTAATGGGGACATCTGAACTGCCGGTAAATACAATAGGGCTTTCTACTTCAGTTGCCCATGGGTTTGCAATAAAATCAATTACTGGGGTTGGAAAAACTATTGCCGTGGCTGTGTCGGTGCCCGTACATCCAAATGAATTATAACCTGTTACTGAATAAGTGGTAGTAGTGACAGGCATAACTACTAAGGGATCCGTGGTGGCGGCTGTGTTCCAAATGTAGGAAGTAGCGCCACTAACGGTTAATATTGCCGTGTCACCTGAACAAATGATGGTGCCATTTGCTGTTACAGTGGGAGAGGGGTTTACCGTAACCACAGTTGAAGTGGTATCGGAGCAGTTGTTTGCATCGGTGGCGGTTACCGAATACGTTGTGGTTTGAAAAGGAGAAACCGTATAGGGGTTAAAAGTACTTCCATCGTCCCAAACAAATGTCGTAGCTCCGCTGGCAGTAAGAATAGCATTCTCACCCAAACAGATACTTGGACTGTTAATTGTGATAAAAGGCAGGGGGTTAACAATCACGGTGGTGGTGGTAGTGTCTTTACAACCCTGTGCATCTCCATAAACAGTATAGAGGGTGGTTGCATTAGGGTTTACCGAAACAGAACTTGTTGTATCTCCGCCAGGCGACCAGATGAAATGGGTGTTGTTTACAGTAGAAACTACATTAATGCTTCCTGTATCTCCATAACAAATGGTGCTTCCAATGGCCTGAATTTCAGGAATTGGATTTACAGTGATGTGAACAGTATCGGTTCCTGTGCAAGCTCCATTTGTTCCCGAAACAACATAGTTTACCGATGTGGTAGGAGTTGCAATGACTGTAGGTCCAGTGGTGGTGTTTAATCCTGCACTGGGAGTCCAGGTGTAGGTTGCTGTGGTGCCGCTGGCTGTCATTGAAACGGTGTCGCCCTGACAAATGGTTGCGTTAGTTGGTGTAACGGCCATATTGAAGTTCATGTTGGGTGTGACCATTGCTGTATCAGTTACGGTTACACTATTTCCGTTACAATTGGTATAAATTGCTTGCGCCACGTAGGTTGTTGCTGCACTTGGGCTTACTGTAATTGAATTGCCGTTTCCTATGGGCACTCCATTGGCAAACCAATTAATTACATAATTAGGAGTCCCATTGGGGGTGAAACGCCAAGCTTCGTTTTGGGCTGTCCATGCACCTGTGTTTCTTCCGGGGGCGGTGAGTCCGACAGTGCCAGTTGAGTTTTGTATTCCTACTATGGCATTGCCACTATTCCAGGTTGAGCATAAGGCTTTATCTAAAATATATACTTCTATTATGTTGGTGCTTTCATAAATAACGATCTGACTTGTACTTATTAAAGATGTACAACTAAATTCAGGGATATGATCGTAGTTTACAACAAAGGTGCGGCAAGGATAAGTGCCTAAAAGTGCATATCTAATATTCCCAACAGAAGTTGGGTAATAGTCGTGATAGGGTCCGAATATTGAATTTAAAGGTAAACTGGCCGAGGGGCAACTTGCTGTAAAGGCCCAAGGACAAGTAACTCCAGCATAGCTCGATTGGAAACTTATAATTCCGTTTGAGCCCACAACAATTTGAGAATAATTATTTTCATAGAAACAAAAATTAAAAGGCAGGGTAATTAATCCGCTCCAAATATCATCAGTTCCCACACTTATGAGGGTGCCAGTGTTGTAAGCATAAGGTGGTGCATATGGAACAGCAATAACATTATAGGTATTGGTATATCCTGTTGAAACCACATTCGAATTAATGGTAACCGATGTTTGATTGCAATTCAGAAATACATCTGGACCAATATTGACACTTGGGCAGGCAGGTTGGCCCGCGAGGTATTGAGCTGAAGCAATACAAATAGCAAGTAAGAATATCTTTTTAAGCATAATAATTTCAAATTTAATATCGCCCAGTAGACGATGAAAACAAGTATTGGGTTGCCTGTAAAATTAAATATTATTCTATACGAAAAGCAAAACCTTGAATAATTTTTTAAGATTTGAATTGTTAATTGCTTTTAACAATCATTCTTTCACCACCTTTTTAAACTCAAACTTCTTCCCATTTCCCAATTTTACCACATATATTCCTTGCACAAAGTTTCTAGTTTGAACTATGGTTTTCTTTAATAAACTTCCTTTATAAACCACTTGCCCAATGGTGTTTATGATTTCAAACTCAATTTTCTCATTATTGCCAATGGCTTCTATTATAAGTTCGTTGGCAATAGGGTTGGGGTAAATATGGATGTTCGAATTTTCGTTTTCATTAATGCCAACATTGGTAATATAAATTACATTTGAAGTATCGGAAGGGCATGCAAATTCGCTTACAATTACATAATATTCCCCATTTGTGCTAAAGGTATAATCCTGATTG
>CAIXTV010000128.1 GCA_903922465.1 uncultured bacterium | reverse complement strand
GAGATTGCTTCGTCCTTCCCTGCCTGTTAGGCAGGTCAGTTCCTCGCAATGACGTTTCAAATTAGCTGTTTCCCCTCTTGAGTCTTGAGATTTGAAATTTGGGTCTTGGTCTTCTTCCAAGAAGTCTATAAGGCTATGTTTCCCTATCAATTCCCTACTGATGTAATTAGAGCCAAAACCTAACAGGTTTTCAAAACCTGGTAGGTTTCCCAATTAAATAAAATTCCAGAAAGCTAAAAGACTAAAGGTCTAATAGTCTAAACACCCCCTTGGGTCTTGGGTATTTCCCTTCCTAAAAGTCGAATAGCCTAAAGAACGAAACACCTCTGGTCTAACCAATCCTATCCCCCAGCATAGGCACAAATCGGAATTCGCCATGAGTGGCAACTGTATAATCTTTTTCACTTGTGCGGGTGTATGAAGTCATGGTTTGCACATTTTCACCCAGGGGTATAAGCAACATTCCTCCAATTTTTAGTTGCGAAAGCAAATCTTCTGGCACTGTAGGAGCCCCGGCAGTGACAATTATCTTATCGAAAGGAGCATAAGTTGGCAGACCTTTATAACCATCTCCAAAAAACAAACGTGGAAAATAATTGAGCTCGACAAGAAATTGTTTGGTCTTAGTGTATAAACTTTTATGACGTTCGATAGAAAATACCTTGGCGCCCATTTCTACTAAAACACAAGCCTGATAGCCCGAACCAGTTCCAATTTCAAGGACTTTATCGCCCTTTTTGATGTTTAGCAACTGTGTTTGAAACGCCACAGTGAAAGGCTGCGAAATGGTCTGCCCGGCACCAATAGGGAAGGGTTTGTCCTGATAAGCAAACTCTTCGAAAGCCGCATCGAGAAAAAAATGACGTGGGATTTTCCCAATTGCCTCCAATACTTGTTTATCTGTAATTCCTTTTAGCTGAATTTTGTCAACTAATTTTTTTCGTAATCCTTTGTGTTTGAAAGTGTCTGATGGCATAATTGAGCTATGTAGGCTAAGAGGTTGAAAACTTTTACAAAAATAGTAATTTCAGCGTTTTTAAATTACTTTACCTTTGCAAAAATGAAAATTGTATGATAAATATTGGTGTACTAGGTGCCGGACACCTTGGTAAGATTCACATTCGTTGCATTCGCGAGATCAAAAACTTTAATTTAGTAGGGTTTTTCGACACCGATAACGAAAATGCACTCCAGGTAGAAAGCGAATTTAATATAAAACGATTCGAATCGATAAACGAATTGATAGATGCAGTGGAAGTGGTGGATATAGTTACGCCAACCATTTCGCATTTCGAATGTGCTTCAATTGCATTGAAACATTCGAAGCATGTATTTATCGAAAAACCTGTGGTAGCTACGGCTCAGGAAGCCAAGGAATTAATTGCCATTGCAGAGGAAGCCTCTGTGAAGGTGCAGGTTGGACATGTTGAACGATTTAACCCCGCTTTTTTAGCAATAAAAGATGTGTTGAATCAACCCATGTTTATCGAGGCTCACCGTTTGGCACAATTCAATCCCCGTGGGACTGATGTTCCTGTGGTGTTGGATTTGATGATACACGATTTGGATATTATTCTGAGCGTTGTTAAATCGGATATTAAGCGCATCAGTGCCAGTGGTGTTTCGGTGGTAAGTGATACACCCGATATGGCCAATGCCCGCATCGAATTTACGAATGGATGTGTTGCAAACATAACGGCAAGCCGCATTTCGATGAAAAATATGCGCAAAATTCGGTTCTTCCAGCGCGATGCATACATTTCAACTGATTTTCTGAAAAAGGAATCGGAAATTGTAAGGATGAAAGATATCAACCCAGCTGATGCAGGCCCATTTGATATGGTGATTGATCTAGGACAAAATAAAGGTCACAAACAAATCATGTTTGAAAAACCCGAAATCATTCCTTTGAATGCCATTAAAGCTGAATTAGAGGCGTTTTATCAGGCAATTATCGACGATACTCCTCCTGCAGTAACCCTCATCGATGGCTATAATGCATTGGATGTAGCCCATAAGATTATTGATAAAATATATTTCGAATAGAAATACTTTCAAAATTATCTAAGGGTATTATACTAAAATAATATTTCCTTCGTTCTAACGTAATTCAATAAAATTGTATGAGGAAATTCTACCGTTTTGATGTTCTGTTTTTAAGTTTTATTTTTCTAAGTCTTTCTTCGTGTGAAATTTATAATCCATCGGAAGATGAGCCTTCGTATATTCATATTGACAGCATTTCGTTGACTACTGATTATACTGCTTATGGTACAGCCTCTCATAAAATTACCGATGCCTGGGTGTATGTAGATAATGAATTAATTGGAGCTTTTGAACTACCGGCAAATGTCCCTGTTCTCAAGAGTGGGGTACATAATATTAATATTCGACCTGGTATAAAACTTAATGGAATAGCAGCAACACGATCGTATTATCCCTTTTTTAATCCCTGCATTTTTAACGATGCCCAGCTTCAGCCCGGCACACCACTAGTGCTGAATCCAACTACTACCTATGGCACTTATACTCATTTTAAATGGAAAGAAGATTTTGAGTCGGCCGGAGTTTCCCTCGAACGAACAAGCAGTTCCGATACCATAATTGAGCTTACCAATGATGTGAACCTGAAATTTACTTATCCCATTGAAGCAAATAACTATTCGGCTGCCATTCATCTAGATCAGAATCATCCAAATTTCGAATTCAGAACCATAAGTTCGTATTCGCTTCCCATTGGAGGAGCTCCAGTTTTTCTGGAACTTAACTATAAAACGAATAATTATTTTGTGGTTGGAGTTACAGGTAATACAACAGGTCAGCAAATTTCCACTTCAGTAATCTATATTAGTCCAACCCAGAACTGGAATAAAATATACATCAATTTAAGCCCAACGGTTAGCAATATGCCTAGCGCCCTCGATTATAGAATTTTCATAAGAGGAGTAAAGAATTCTGATGTAGCAGAAGGTTTGATTTTGCTCGACAATATTAAACTCGTCCATTAATAATCTGAAGAAATCAATTCATGAATAAAAATATACAAGTTGCCAAGTATGTGATAGCAGATGTGCTTTCTGCCTTAATTGCATGGGGCTTGTTTTTTATTTACCGTAAATATTTGATTGATACGAATATCTTTTCTCAATTCGAAACAATCTACAAAGACCCGAATTTTTATTACGGAATAGTTTCAATTCCGATTTTTTGGCTTACACTATATTTGCTTATTGGAACTTATAGGAAAATATATCGTAAAGCCCGATTAAAAGAAATGGAACAAACCCTTGTTATTACATTTATCGGGGTTATAGTAATCTTCTTTGCCTTGATCTTGGATGATGCAATCGTGTCATACCGGAATTATTATAAGTATATTTTTGTTCTTTTTTTACTGCATTTTGGATTTACTTTCCTGTTTCGTTTCATTTTATCAACAAGAACGGCTCATAAGATATTTGCGCGAAAAATAGGTTTTAATACCATCATTGTTGGAAGTGGCAAAAATGCACTTCATATTTATCACGAAATTGAACAGCAGGAGATATTTTCGGGGAATAAGTTTGTAGGGTTCGTTTGTTTGCATCCCAATGGCACTTCTGAATTAGCGACATATATACCTATGCTTGGGTATGCCTCAGAGCTTAGTCTGCTAATACAGGAGCTAAAAGTAGAAGAAGTCATCATCGCACCTGAAAACGAAGAACACCATCAAATTGAGAAAATAATCACCTTGCTCGAAGATGCTAATGTGGTGATAAAAATTATTCCTGAAATGCAGGATATTTTGGTGGGATCTGTTAAAATGGCATCAATTTTTCATACGCCACTCATTCAGATTTCTCCTGATTTAATGCCTATATGGCAACAATCAATTAAAAGAGTTTTAGATGTATTTGTTTCGACGGTGAGTTTAATAGTGCTTTCGCCTGTGTATTTGTTTTTGGCTTTCGGAGTAATGCTGTCATCAAAAGGCCCTATCTTCTATAATCATGTGCGAATTGGTGTTAGGGGGAAGCCTTTTAAAATTCATAAATTCCGATCGATGTATGTGAATTCAGAAAGTAATGGTCCGCAACTTTCTTCAAAAGATGATGCGCGAATTACGGCCTTTGGGAAATACATGCGCAAAATGCGACTGGATGAATTGCCACAGTTTTATAACGTATTAATAGGAGAAATGTCACTTGTTGGGCCTCGCCCCGAAAGACAGTTTTATATCGATCAAATCGTACAACGTGCCCCACATTACCGATTATTACATAAGGTGAAGCCTGGAATAACTTCTTGGGGACAAGTGAAATATGGTTATGCTGAAAATGTCGATCAAATGATAGAACGTCTGAAATTCGATTTGCTGTATATTGAAAACATGTCCTTGGCAATGGATTTCAAAATCCTGATTTATACTCTTATAATAGTAATGCAGGGCAGAGGAAAATAGTGCATTCTTATAATTCGCCACTTTCCAGTCGCTTTACAACTATTTCCAAATCTTTATCCTTGCCCTCAGGCTCATATTCTTCCTTTAGGTTATAGCCAAATAGTTTCGCGAGAGTTTGCCAAACGAAAGCATTAAAGGATCCTCTGAGCTTCTTAATGACTTCGTAAGAAGAATTACCTGTTTGGCGGTAAATAAGCTTGATGAAAATCTTTCCTTGTGTCTCTGTGAAATCTTTAATGTCGTCTTCAAACTGTTCTTTAAGCTCTTTTTCGGCTTCTTTTAATCTTTTGTCTTTTGCCTTTTCACTTGACAGTTTGCTAATCATTTCGTTGAATTCGGAGATTTTAACTGCCGCTAACTTAGAATAGGGATAAACCTTCCTTACATTTCTCACCAATCGCTGATAGGCAGCTTCCTGTTGTATGGTTCTGTACTCGACATGGGCATATATAATTACTAATGGTAAGGTAATCATGGGTATGGTGTCGTTGCCAATTATAATTGCTTGAACAATAATTTGCTTGGGCTCCTGCGCAAAAGTGATTTTTGAACAAAAAAGAAAACTTAAAAAAAAAGCAATTTTGTAACGCATATTAATAATTAGCTGCAACTTCTGTGCCAACTTCACTATCACAATAAGTTTTTTATATGGTTAAATGTCAGGGATGTATAAATAAAAAACATGTTTTTACATCTTGTTAAACAAAAAAAGAGCTTCAGAAGTATGATTTCTGAAGCTCTTTTTTGAAGTGGGAGTTGACGGATTCGAACCGCCGACCCTCTGCTTGTAAGGCAGATGCTCTGAACCAGCTGAGCTAAACTCCCAAAACGATGGTGCAAAGATAATATTAAAATTGAAATAACAAATCCATTTTACATTTATATTGAAAAATTATTTTTTATTCTCTGAAAATTGGGGCGAAAGATTAAATTTTTCAGGGAAACGAGGGGTTATTTTGCTAGAAAATTCTTTTATGATTTCGAAATCCTTTTCAAAATCCCCACAAGGGTAAAACATCCCTCCTATACCACCTTTTTTAGTCTTATAATCAATGTACCCAAATGCGATTGGAACTTTGGCACCACAAGCAATACGATAAAAACCTTTTTTCCAGTGTTCTGAATAAGAGCGGGTTCCTTCAGGAGTTATCACCAAAAAAAACTCATCATTTTCATTGAACATTTGAATGCAGGTTTCAGTTAGGTTGTTGCGCGCTGACCGATCAACAGGTATTCCACCATAAGATTTGATGATATTACCCATAGGAAATTTAAAAGATTCTTTCTTAATTAAAAACTTAGCTTTTGTTTTCAGAACAATAAAACCTAATTTTCCAATTACAAAATCCCAATTACTAGTGTGAGGTGCAACAAGTATGACACATTTCTTTATTTCTGGAGGCAAACCTCCTGAAACACGAAATCCCGCTAAACGGAGAATTATTTTAGATATAATTGCTGACATATTTAGTAAAGCCCCGGATTAATCCGAGGCTTTTTGTTTATTTTAGTATCCGAAAATTTCTTCTAAAGTCAAATGAGTGACTTTCCCATATTTAGAAAGAAGATCAAAGTCGATATCTTTTTTATCGCCTAATACCATAAAACTATGAGCTTGGTTTTTAAGTGTTTTTTCTTCAAAAGCTTTCACATCAGAGAAAGTGAGAGTAGGTACTTTCAAAAATACATCCTTGCGCAGGTCGTAATCAAGTCCAAGTTTCTTTGCATTTTCATAACTCCATAGTACACCCGATTTGGTAATTCTATCGGTACGAAGTTTCTGTATAATACTTTCTTTTGCAAGCTTAAATGCTTTTTCCGATTCGGGCATGTTGTTTAGTAAATCATTCAAGCCTTTAAGGGCATCACCCATTTTATCAGTTTGGGTAGCAATATATGAAATGCCATAATAAGAACGATCAATTTTCGAAGGGATACGATAGGTTGACATTGCAGAATAAGCTAAGGCACGGGCTTCGCGGAGTTCCTGAAATACGATAGAATTCATGCTTCCGCCAAAATATTCATTAAATAGAGTAACGATTGGTTCTTTGGTTTTATCGTAAGCACCATCGCTTTTTTGTAACATCATCAACTGAATTTGTTTCATTGTAAAATCAGCATGGAATACTTTATTTTCCGTGGTTGGCAATTCAACAAACTTGGTTTCAGGCAGTGGTGATTTTAATTTATCAGGAGTTTTATGAAATGCATTTAAAGTCTTTACAACAGAAGTTGTTGGGATATCGCCATAAAACAATATATGATGTTCGAAAGAGCATAATTCCTTTATCTTTTGAATGAGTTCGGCGGGAGTGAGGGCTTTAAGTTCGGTTTCCGATAAGATATTAGTTGTCGGAGATTTCGGTCCATAATAACCATAGGTTACCAAAGTTCTGAAGATATTCTGCACGTTCAGTTTAGCATCTTTTCTCTTTTTGAGTATATCGTTAATCAGATTGTCGAAAGCATCTTTATTTGCCTGAGGATCGCTTAAGAGGTTTTCAAACAACATAAGACCTTTTTCGAAATTTTCGCTTAATCCGCTAAGACTAACATATACCTGATCCGAACTATTCGAAACATTAAATGAGCATCCAACTTTGTAAAACTCTTCGCTGGTTTGTTCCGGGCTGAATTTTGATGTTCCCAAATATTTCAAATACTGAATTGCAACGCCTAATTTCTTATCGTTATTGCTTCCCATATTGAATACATAGGAGAGTTCAAAGGTTTTATTTTCAGTGTTTTCTTTATAGTTGAGCTGAATATTATTTTTAAGGCTGAGTTTCTGAATGTCTTTGTTATAATCAACAAAAACGGGTTCAATTGCAGGCACTTTGCTTTCGTTGATGTTTTTCACAAAGTCTGACTCCAGGTCGCGATTAATTTTAATTGGGGTGATTTTAGGTTTTTTCACTTTTACTACGTCCTTGTCCTTACCGGTTCTTTTATAAACAATCACATAGTTATTGTTGAGGTTTTGTTTAGCGAAATTTACAATATCTTGTTTTGTGATTTTACTTAATCGTTCGGTGGTTTCGATAAAATCTTTCCAATCTTCACCTAAAACAAATGCTTCTACAAAGGAATTAGCACGTCCGCGGTTGCTTTCAAAATCTTTAATGGTGCGAAGTTTTAAATCGTTGATAATGGCAGGAAGCATCCAATCGGCAAATTCTCCTTTTTTCAATAATTCGATTTGTGAAAGCAATAAATCCTTCACTTCATCAAGAGTTTGCCCTGTTTTAGGTTTTCCGTTTAAAGATAAATAAGAATAATCTTTCATCACTTCAGGACCACTGCCTGAGGATAGCACTTTTTGTTTTTTATTCAGATTGATATCAATTAAACCTGCTGTTCCATTGGTGAGTACCATGTCCAATATAGTAATCATATCCGCATCTTTCGAATTGACTCCGTCGAAACGATAAGCAAGAGTAATGTTTTCGGCATCGGGTCCAACAACTTCTTTTACGATAGGTTCCTGAATAGGAGTTTCTTTTGCAAAAGTAAAAGCAGGAACATTTGATGATTTGAGTCCGCCGAAATATTTATCGATGAGTTTAATGGCATTATCCGGGTCAAAATCGCCTGAGATGCAAACTGCCATATTGTTGGGAACATAATATTGTGAAAAATAGGTTCTGATATTCTTCATAGAAGGGTTTTTAATGTGTTCGGCTTCACCAATAGTGGTTTGAGTTCCATAGGGATGTTTGCTGAAAAGACCTGAAAGTAAAGCTGTGTATACTTTTCTGCTATCACTGGTTAGGGTCATGTTCTTTTCTTCGTAAATGGTTTCCAACTCAGTGTGGAATAAGCGTAATACGGGAGTTGTGAAGCGGTCGGCTTCTATTTTAACCCAGTTTTCCAGTTGATTAGAAGGGATTTCTTCAACATAAACGGTTTGTTCTAATGAAGTGTAAGCGTTGGTTCCATCAGCTCCAATGGCTGACATTAATTTGTCATATTCATTTGGAATTGCAATAGTTGACGCTATATATGATATGCTATCGATTTGATGATATAAGTTGGCACGTGTTGCTGAATCTTTTGTAACACGATATATTTCAAACAGGTTTTCAATTTGTTGAATCAGAGGAGCTTCTTTTGCATAATCGGTGGTGCCGAAATGATTACTTCCTTTAAACATCATGTGTTCGAAATAATGTGCAAGTCCGGTTGTTTCGTGCGGGTCGTTTTTACTTCCTGCTCTAACGGCGATGTATGTCTGAATGCGGGGTGCATCTTTATATACCGTCATATACACTTTCAATCCATTGTCGAGGGTGTAAATTCTGGCTTTTAGAGGGTCGTTAGGAACCGATTGGTAATTGTAGGTCTTTTGGGCAAATGCAGTGTTTATCGCGATGAATGCAATAAGTACAAACCCAAACATCAATTGAAATTTGTTTTTCATAAATATAATTTAAGTGTAAATAATTTAAGTAGCAAAAGTAGAATTATTTTGGAATGATGCTTAAGATTCAGTGAAATTATCCTGTTTGCTTGTAAATATTGAAAAGTCGGCAGTCGGCAGTCGGCAGTCGGCAAGGGGTAGCCCGGGCTTTAGAGGGTAGCGCTTTGCAGTTGTAATTAGTTGACTGCTATTTGTATCTTTCCGGGTTTTCAATTGCATGATGTAATAAACGTCCAACTTCTTCTGATTTTGTAATAAAATCTTCATATTCAATTTTTGAAATATATTCACAGGCAAGAGCGAAATCAAGCCAAACCTGGATTTCGGAATTTTCCATATCAGCATCGCTCATCTTACTGACAAAATGTGCCGGATATCTTCGCTTACGGTATGCTTCACCAATGCTGGCGCATACAGACCGTGAACAATTCCTTATCTGACTCACTAATCCATATTGCTCTTCTTTAGGGAAACTTTTACTTTTCAAAAAGATATCCATTGCAAGAGCAAAGGCTTTTTGATATAAAGTTAGATTTCTAAAACCCGTAGCCATTATTATTTCAAATTATCTTTTTGATTGCGTAATTGCTGATTGCCGATTGCTGACTGCCGACTATTAATAATTCTCCGCTTTAATTTCAAAATAAGCCAAAGGATGATCGCATAAAGGGCAGTTGTGTAAGGCGTTTTTACCCTTATGAACATATCCGCATTTGCGACATACCCATTCCTGCGGTTCGTCTCTTGAAAAAACGATATCGTTCTTCATGTTTTGAAGAAGTTTTAAGAAACTTTTTTCATGTTGGGCTTCGACAGTAGCAAGGAGTTTGAACTTGGTGGCAACTTTCGGAAATCCTTCTTCGGTGGCTATTCTGGCAAATTCAGGATATAAGGCGGACCATTCTTCTTTTTCGCCCGTAGCGGCTGCAGAAAGGTTGTCGGCTGTGTTCCCGATTGTTCCTGCAGGGTAGGTGGCAGTGATTTCTACATCGCCGCCTTCGAGGAATTTGAATAGATTTTTAGCATGCGATTCTTCCTGTAAAGCAGTTTCGGTAAAGATGGCGGCTATTTGCTCGTAGCCTTCACTTTTGGCTTTCTTAGCGAAAAATGTGTAGCGGTTTTTAGCCTGGGATTCGCCGGCAAAGGCTTTTAAAATGTTTTTTTCGGTTTGGGTGCCTTTAAGGCTTTTGGTTTCCATTTGCTTTGTTCTTAATTATTTAAAGAGTATGTTCTTAATTATTTTTAACCACAGGGTTCACAAAGGGTTGTCACAAAGAGCACAAAGAATATGAATTTCACGTATACTCATTGTGAACATTGTGAGATTTATTGTGATCTTAGTGGTAAAAATAGTTTTTTTTAAGCCACAAAGTTAAAAGAATAAAAGGAATCCGTTCATCATATACACAATTCCTGAAGCGCCTAATGCCATGCCGGCAAACCACATCCATTTCTTTTTCATCAATGCACCTACTGATGAAAGCATGATAGCAATTTGAAGCAACATAGCGGCTATGGCAAAAGAGCCTGAATGTGCTTTGTATTCTTGTTGCAATACATTTAACTGTTCGGCTTCTTTTTTAATTTCGGCTTTTTCTTTATCGTACCGAGCAATGTCTTTTTTCAATTGACTTATTTTACTGTCAATGGTGTCGATAACAACTGAGTTTGACGTTAGCAACTCGTTTATTTCAAATGCCTGTAGCTGTACTTCGCATATGTGCTGTTTGGTGCTTTTCGATTGAAAGTATGACCACTTATTGCTTTCCTGGGTTGTGGAAATTTGTACTTTGGTAGAAAAGGCACCACCTCTTAAGGTGGAAAGTGCTGCGCAAACGGCTATAATGGTGGTAGTTAGGGCAACGCCCTGTATCCATTTTTCTTTTATTGATAATTCTGCCATAATGGTTTTTATTGCAAAAATCGGAAAAATTGAATTAAAATGAACAGTCAAGTGTGATTTTTAGAATTTTTTATGATTAAGTTGAAGCTAACCTGAAGATAGTTAGTCAGAAGATAGAGGGGGAAGTAGCTATGTGTTAAATTAATTGGAGTTAATTATGGGTTTATTGCAGCTTTCTTTTGATTTCAGGATGACAAAATGGCATATTCGCGACAACTTTTCAGGCGTTCGCGATGGCTAGTGAGTCTCCGCGATCTACTCTAAGCCTTTCGCTAAATGCAACTGAACTTTCGCGGTGAAAAATTGAGCTTTCGCGATGGGGAATCGGTCGTCCGGGATGGGAAATCACGCTTTCGCGGTCTTCAATCGATCGTCCGCGATGAAAAATTGTGCTTTCGCGCATAGTGTAATTTTTTGATGTATTTTTCTATTCTGTTGATTTATAATGATATGATTGTTGTTGTATGCATGGTTTACATCTAGCTTCATGCATTAGGCAAACTTTTTTATTTTTTGTAGCTTCAAAATGCTTTAATAAATATGCTTTTCTGCCAAAATGACAGGGAGGGGTGGAGTACTTGGAGTTGGAAGGGTTTAAATTAAAACGAATAATGGCAAATTATACTTTCTTAAAAGAAGAATTGCAAATTCCTACCATGGTTTGTTTATGCCATTTAGCTGGGGTGCTTCTAATAATAAAAAATATCATTAGATTTTTCACTCTAGTTTGAAGATAATTTTATAAGTTTGAACCGTAAAATTTATGTACTCCAAATAAACAACATTATGCCAGATTTTATTTATGAAAAACCTTTTCAGATTGAAAAGGACACCACTAATTACAGACTCCTGACCAAAGATTATGTAAAAATAATCGATGCAGGTGGACGAAAAATACTTAAAGTAGATCCCAAAGGATTAGAACTTTTAGCCAAAGAAGCCGTGTTCGACCTTTCGTTTTTGCTGCGTACTTCGCATCTCGAAAAATGTGCACATATCCTCGATGATGTCGAAGCTACTGATAACGATCGTTTTGTGGCATACACCATGCTGCGCAACACCGTAATTGCTTCCGAACGCGAACTTCCTTGGTGTCAGGACACAGGCACGGCCATCGTCATTGGCAAAAAAGGCGAAAGTGTTTGGACTGAAGCCAACGATGCCGAATATTTATCGAGAGGTATTTATATTACTTATCAGGAAAAAAACCTCAGATATTCTCAGGTGGTTCCTTACTCTATTTTTGAGGAAAAAAACTCAGGCACCAATCTTCCGGCTCAGATTGATATCTATGCTACTGATGGCAATGCCTATAGTTTTCTTTTTATCACCAAAGGCGGTGGCTCGGCTAATAAAACTTTCCTCTATCAACAAACAAAATCATTGCTAAACGAAGACTCACTTACCAAATTTGTGAAAGAGAAGTTAAAGGAATTGGGCACATCTGCCTGTCCTCCTTATCATTTGGCCATAGTAATAGGTGGCACTTCGGCTGAAGCCAACCTTAAGGCTGTTAAAGAGGCTTCTGCAGGCTATCTCGATCATCTGCCTACAACAGGAAGCGCCGGAGGACGTGCTTTCCGCGATTTAGAATGGGAAAAAAAGATAGAGACCATTTGTCATGAATATGGCGTGGGTGCTCAGTTTGGTGGTAAATATTTTGTGCATGATGTCAGGGTGATTCGTATGCCTCGTCATGCCGCATCTTGTCCGGTTGGTATGGGCGTAAGCTGCAGCGCCGACCGAAATATCAAAGCTTATATTAACGAAGATGGAATTTTCCTCGAACAACTCGAGACCAATCCGGCTCGTTTTCTGCCTGCCAAAGCTCCTGAACTTGATAAAGCCGTTGAGATTAATCTAGACAGACCCATGGCAGAAGTGCTTGCTGAGCTTAGCAAATATCCAGTAAAAACAAGGCTTAGTCTTACTGGAACTCTCATAGTGGCTCGCGACATTGCTCATGCACAACTCAAAAAACTTGTTGACGAAGGCAAACCTTTGCCTGATTATTTTAAAAATCATCCTGTTTATTACGCCGGACCGGCCAAAACTCCTCAAGGAATGCCTTCGGGAAGCTTCGGGCCGACTACAGCAGGACGTATGGATGCTTATGTTGATTTGTTTCAAAGTATGGGTGGCTCATTGCTTATGGTGGCCAAAGGCAATCGTACGCGTGCGGTGATTGATGCCTGCAAAAAATACGGTGGTTTCTATCTGGGTTCTATTGGTGGTCCTGCTGCCGTTCTTGCTGCTGAAAACATCAAATCTGTTGAAATTGTTGATTTTGAAGACCTCGGTATGGAAGCCGTCCGAAAAATTAGGGTTGAGAATATGCCCGCTTTTATCATAACGGATGATAAAGGGAATGATTTCTTTGACGAGTATAATAGGTAGAAGTGCCTAGAGTGATTAGAGTACCTAGTGTACTTGAATTGTTTAATTTGAGAGTGGATAGGTTTTTAACTCCGCCTTTTAGGACGTGATTAATGAACCTATCCGCTTTTCAATTGGGTTTTTTTTTATAGCCCCGGTGGGGGAGTAGATGATGTTGAAATTAAATTGACAGTTGACAGTTGACAAATGGATAATGGGCGGTGCCTAGAGTACTTGGAGTGCCAAGAGTGCCTAGAATATGGAGTGTGTAATTAAATTTCTTTTTGTTTGTTATTGAATAAATAGTACTTTTGAAGTTGTAAAATTATAGCCAATCTAAGTGATATACACAAAACCTGTTTTTGTATAAATATAAATATTGGATACTTTGAATTTCATCGAGGTAAATATATTTTTTTCTGCGAGAAGAAGCTTTGAATTGTTCTATATTATATTTATTGTCATACATTTATAATAAGTCATAACAAACACAGAAATACGATGGAGAATAATAACGGCTTGCATACATCAGCTAGCTCACCTTGTCAGGTGAGACTAAAAAAATATCTGACAGAAAAACCTGAATGTTTTTATAATTCGGATGGTAACTTTAATCCTGAACTTATTTTTCTTGTCATGACAGAGGAGTTTCCAAACTCAATCCATATAAACAGTAAACTGAATTCAAGAAAGTTTGTCAATTTAATATTAAAATCCGAAATGATGCAGGCATCCGTTTTGTCGATGGATGAGTGTACAAAAAAGAAAGATTTTCTTGTTATGAAAAAATCGGCTTTAAATGCTCAAATTCTGGTGAACCATGATATTTTATTGAATGTCAACGATGGAGTAACCGTTTATTACTGCCAAAACACCCATAAGGAAGTTTTAGATGAGATATTGACATTAGCCCAAAAATCAAAAAAGAAAAAGAAGGCTGCTGAACCCAATTTTTATATGATCGTTAAAAATAAAATGACCGATTATCTGGATTTAAAATCTTTCAAAATTAATACTTATGATGTTGATTTGGATTTGCATTATAATGATGATTTTATTGAAGCTGATCATAAAATCATGGCATTTTTGAGTGAAGACAATCTGAAAGGGCTTATTTTATTACACGGCAAACCCGGAACCGGAAAAACGACCTATATACGTCGCCTTATCAGAAAACTTGATAAACACATAATTTATATACCCACCCATCTGATGGATATTTTGAGCGATCCGGGTTTTTTGGAATTTATTGCAGACTATGATAATAGTATTTTAATTCTGGAAGATTGCGAAGACATGCTTAAGTCGCGACAGGAGTCGATGATTGCCAACCAATCGCTTGCCAATCTTCTGAACCTGGGTGATGGTTTGCTTTCGGATGCTTTAAAAATTAAAGTGATATGCACTTTTAATGCCGAGTTGCAAAATATTGACAATGCTATACTTCGAAAAGGAAGACTGGTTGCAAGATATGAATTTAAAGAATTGGAGCTTTCGAAAACCCAAAAATTATTATCTCATTTGGGCAAAGAAATTATTGCCGAACACCCTATGACCCTGGCTGATATTTATAATGAAGAAACGAATGAATTTGGGCTTGTAAAAAAGAAAAACAAAATTGGGTTTGGAAAGAAATAAGGGGGGGG
>CAIXTV010000127.1 GCA_903922465.1 uncultured bacterium | reverse complement strand
TGATTTCCTTGATTTTTCATTATTAATTGTTAATTATTAATTGCATTTAACCACTTTCCTATACTCCAATCGCTCACTGTTCCAAAACATAATCACATACATCACAGCAGCAAAATTTGCCGTTGGCACCACCGTCTTTTCTATCATATTGCTTTTATAAACAAACTGACCAATGGCATTGTATATCTCAAAATATATTGGAACAGTATTGCCTTTTGCTTCAATTGTGAAATCCTCCAAGGCAGGGCTTGGATATACAACAATAATGGGAATTGGATTAATTTCATCACACCTTACAACCGAAACGTCATCAACTAAATAATAAGCATAATCATTATAGTGGGAAAATACAATTTTATTAATATCGCTATTATTTAAAAAACAACCAATGGTTATAAACTTCTCCCCTCCTTTAGCTATATATTCCCCACTTATTTTTGTCCAATTAAGTGAATCGGTGATAATGTTCCCAGATGGATTTTCAATATCTGGAGCCCTAATAATTGGTGTTGCTTCAATTGTTAATAGGCTATCTTTTGTAAACACGAGACCAAAAGCATCAATTGCCCAATGTCCAAAACCCGAATTATTAACCCAAAATCCCACGCAATATTTTATTCCTGAATCTAAGGGTTCAATTAGTTTTACTTCAAGGTATTCTCTATATCCTCCTCCAGTTTCCCAAAATATATATCCTGCAAAAGCATTTCCTGTTCTTGGATATTGAAATCCTAGTGACCCAAATACTGGAACACCAACAAATCCATTAATAGAATTATTACAAGAATTATAATAATCAGTTGAAGATATTAAAGCACCATTGATCATGTCTTTAGATCCAGTGAACCATGGAAAAGCAAAGTATATTTGCGTCATAATTGTTGGACAATTTATATAAATTTCAAAACTAGGATTAGGTACAAGATTGTTTTGTGCAATAACTGTCTTTAAGGATAAACGTAGAGCTATTATTATATAATAATATTTCATGATAAATTATTGATTAATCATCAATTTTTCATTAGCAATCGTAATCCCATTAAGATTTGAAATATTCAAATGATAAATACCGGAAGTTATTTTACCTAATTGAATAGTTGAATAATTATTATTCACTCCAATCTTTTTATCCAAGATTAAACGACCATTAATATCATAGAGTTTAATTAATGCATTTTCAGGTATATTTACTCCAAACCATTCAATTTTAACAGATTCACTAGCAGGATTAGGATAGAGTTTTATCCCCGATTGTATTTTTCTAGGATTTGCTCTAATTGAAAAGGGGAGACTCAAATCATGAGGGTTCAAATCAAGTATATTTCTTGCGATATAAACTCCAGGACCTGCCAGATAAGGCGATAAATTAATCATATTAATATTTTCCATCAGTAATCATTTTAATTATTAATTGCATTTAACCACTTTCCTATACTCCAATCGCTCACTATTCCTAAATCGTATCACATACATCCCAGCCGCAAAATTTGCTGTTGGCACAACCGTCTTTTCTATCATACTACTTTTATAAACAAGCTGACCAATGGTGTTGTATATCTCAAAATCTATTGGAAGTGTATTCCCTTTTGCTTCAATTGTGAAATCCTCTAAAGCAGGGCTTGGATATACAACAATAATAGGAATTGGATTAATCTCCTCACATCTCACAACCGAAACATCATCAACTAAATAATATGCACATGGTAATTCATAATAATTTACAGTGTCCAAAAATGTAAGTTCATCATTTTTAAAATTACCAATAGTAATAAATTGCTCCCCTCCTTCAGCAATCATAATGCCAGATATATTTACCCATTTTATTGAATCTTTTAAAATATTACCTTGTAGGTTAATAATCTGAGGATTTGCATTTATTAAATAAGACCAATTCGGATTCATACTATATAGTGTGTCCTTAGATAAACAAGCACCAATAGCATCTGTGGCATATTTATTTCCTGCGAAATTTATCCAGAATTCTACACAATATTTTTTGCCTTGTTGTAATGAATCCAACAATTTAACTTCTAAATATTCTCTATAATTATATAACCCATGTGAAGCAATAATTATTGCAGCATAGCCATTACCTGTTTTAGGATATTGAAAAAATTTAATTAAAGCATCTTGATTTGGTGATGGAACACCTGCGTTGTTATTAATATTATTATTGCATGAATGAAAAAAATCAGCTGAAGAATATAGATTTCCATTTTCAACCTCTCTATATGATGGGAGCCAAGGTTTAGCATGTATAATTTGAGACCAATTTGTTGGGCAATCATCATAAGTCTCAAAACTTGGATTTGGCACAAGATTATTTTGTGCAGAAATCGACTGAAAGTACAAATAAAAAGCCAATATAAAAAAGGAAATATTTCTCATAATCAAAAAACGGGAAAGGGAAATTATCCCTTTCCCCGTTACTATTTATTGATAAATCATTAATTTTTCATTTGCAATAATATTTCCATTTAAAGATGTAATATTTAAATGATAAATACCAGCATTAATTTTACCTAAATTAATGGTAGAATAATTATCAGTAATGCCAATCCTTTTTTCAAAAAGTAAACGACCACTAATATCATATAATTTAATCAGTACTTGTTTAGGAACTTCAACACCAACCCATTCTATTATAAATGATTCTTTCGCAGGATTAGGGTAAAGTTTTACCCCAAATTGTATCTTTTTTGGATTTAATCGTAATGAAAAAGGCAAACTTAAATCATGAGGATTTACATCAAGCATATTTCGGGCGATATATACACCGGGCCCAGCTAGATAAGGCGAAAAATTGGCAATAGTATAAAGACTATCATATTGCGATTCAGCCAAATCATATTGTCCCAACGCAAACGTTGCAAGATAGATATTTAATGTTGTACTTAAACACTGTTGGTAAAGGGTCTGATTAGGGATTGATCTTGCAAGCAGCGTAGCCGCGGCAATAGAATCTTCTTTAATAAGTCGGTCAATTTCATTCAATATTTGAATATCCGTATTAGCAAGTGAGTCGAGGAAGGCTTCATATTTATAATCGTCATTTTCGCCCATAAACAATAAGGAACTATCTTTTTCAAGCATAAAATAAAGCGCTTCTTTATCCAGATAACTGTATTCTTCCTGCAATTCGCCATAATATTTTTCATCATTTATTATGGCTTCGAATAACTCCTGCCGTCCCATTTCACTAAATTCAAATGGAGGCGTGGAATGGATGACTGCACTACAGTTATTGCTAATGGTCGAAATTGAAACTCCTATAATATGATTCGCAAGTGGGTAGTATGAAATAACTTCTGGATTATATTCTAATTGTCCATTGGGAAAATACCAGTTTTTATTTGTGAAAATTATAGTACTATCTTTTCCCATTTTGCGGTAACCTGCATTAATAGAATCATTATAATTCCCTGTCCATTGATTATAATTTGCATGGCTCGAATCTCCCTGATCATCAATATATGAAGATGCATCAAAATACATTCCCCAATAATCATCAATCATATTATTGCAAAAAAACATAGTTCCTGATAAGGAGCCTGCAGTGCGCATTCCTGCTCCTAATCGTTGCAAAGGATGATTGTCGTGTATGACAGCAAATTGCGATTGATTTATACTGATGCCATACATTGGTTTAAATTCTTCGGGTACGCCTCCTTCTTTAACCACATGATTCCACCCAACATTTATCCCCATGCTCCCTTCGGCAAGAATACCCCATTTAGGTTTAGTATTATAATCTTCTTCTCTAAAATAAATATAATTGTCCAATACATTTACTTTATCATAATTTGTTGCACTAATAAATATCGAACCTAACGACCTTATATTAATACCAATCGTGGCAGGATAATATATGGTATTATGCTCAACTCTATAGTCACATGTGCCACCCGGAATACTCATAGCTTTTATTCCAATATCAACCGAATTCATATAATTGTCTCTAATGAGTCCATCCATCTTTTTCTCACATCTGTTTTCAATTCCAATTCCAATATTCTCAAAAGTATTGTTGACAATTTGAGGATTCGCTTTATAGGTGTACACCCCTTTTTCGCAGTTAATAAAAGTGTTTTTTCTGTTCCCTGTTCCACCAACATTCACTCTTTTGTTCAGAGGAGTACCGCTAGGAAGTGTCGAAATTAATGGAACAATTGAATGGATGGCTGTTCCCGTAAAAAGCATTGAAGGATTACTTGAACCGATACTTTGAGAATAAAGCAAACTGTCAAAGCGATTGTTATATACATTGATATTAGAATTATCGCTAAAAATACCACATTTCATCATGGTAAAATTGTTTTCAACCTGTGATTCATCACCAATATTTAATTCATAAATGCTACTTGCTTCAATCCCACTTTGAGTTTTATGATTTACATGAGGAGATAAACTAAGCCTTCCATTCATATTTCCACTAAAAGTGCAGCCATATATGATGCCCGGATGAGGAATATGTGGATAAGGCATACCCCAATTAGGAAAGTAATTTTTAAGCACTATGTTTTTGTAATTTTCAAGAAAAGTAGAGTTAGCTATCTCAAATTGTCCATTATTCAATGAAACCACTGCATTAATAGCATCCCTTATTATACAATTTGTATCAATAATTAAATGAGCAAAGTTACTCGGCACATAAATTCCATCCCACATCCAACCACATGGTTTAGCAGTAATATTACAATTATAAAAAGCACATGACTTCTGAGGTATAATAAAAATGCTCGATTCAGGTCCCATATTTATAGTTGTATTGCTAAATATTACATCGGCATTTATTACAAGTCTCCCATTAATTGAAACCATGTTATTAATAGTTATTGCTGAATTAATTGTGTCATTAGAAAACAGCATGCTTTCACCATGATAGCAACAATTAAATATTCTTAATGAATCAATAGAATAACAATAACCATTAAATACTTTTATGGTTATCCAGGAAAATAAAGAGTCAATGCTAGTAAAAGAATTCCAATGTACAATAACAGAATTTCCAGAATTAGCTCCAACAATATTCCCCCAGGTTGATTCAATAGCCCACTCATACTGAAATCCATTTTGGTTAATGACTGAATAAGATGTAATAGAATCACAATTATTATTACTCCCAATAATATTTACTATATTGGGTTGTGTTCCAACAACGACATTAAAATGAGCTATTTCATTTAAGTTTACATAATCTCCCAAATAATTATCAACGATTGAATCTACACTAACGGTAACATTATAAGTGCCTGCACTTGTATATAAATGTGTTGTACAGCTATCATACGTTTTTTGAGTTGTGCTATCACCGAAATTCCAGTTCCAACTGGTTATACCTTGAGTAATTGAATAACTTTGAGAAATATCACAATCATAGCTTGCACACAAAGTTGTAGGTTGTCCTAAACAAACAGTATCAGCATGAATTGTTAAACCGGTTTTAAAATATAATTTCAAACTATCAACCACTGTATCACATACATTATAAGTCTTCAAATAGATGTATGTATATCCAGGGTTCTTGCCAAAATATGTATAAAAAGTCGGGTTTCCATGCCAGATGCTTCCAATATTTGTTGTACCGGCAAATGAAACATCGTAATTAAACCTTGGGTCTTTATAATAACTAAGTTTAAATTCTTTATCAATACAAATCGTGTCATTATTATGAAAAGTATCTGTTGGATTATAGAAATCAACAACAGAAAATGGGGTGCTTGCAGGTAAATCTAACACATGTATCCTTCTGTACATTTCATGTGTAATACCTCCAATAACATGATCACACCCTTTAAAAGAAGCACGTATCCAATAATCTCCTGGCTGCATACTGCTAAATAAATATGAGTAAAGGGAAGTAGGGTTAAATGCAACATAAGGGCTGGTCGTAATAATATTATTATTAAACATTATTTCAAATCGCAAAGAGTCGCAATCAGACCATGAAGCAGCCGTACTTTGCTGAAGATAATACCAAACAGTTAACAATTGATTACCGGGACAGATATCGTAATTTAAACAATTTGCGGTATCAGTTTCATTTGCATCACAACATGGTATAGGAAGTCCCATATATAGAATGTTTCCAAATGCATCATAGAGAGAATCTGCACAAACTTGGTCTACAATATCTTTTACTGACAATGCAATAGTAGAAGTGTCTGAGTTATTTCTGTTGAATTTAATAAAGTAATTTTGATATGGTGTCAGATTATTTAAATAAATAAATCTGATTGTATTTGAGTCAGATTCATAGATAAGACTTTGTTGTTGACAAGCTGAATAAATTTCAATATTCTGTACATTAGAATTTGATAAAGTGTAATATCCCTTAAAATCAATATTTACAGCGCTTTTTTCCGGGGTAAACCTCAGCCAAAATACGCTATCACTTATTTGAAACTGACTGCTATCAATGTTTTGATTAAACACCACTGCCGTTTGACAAGTAGTTTGACCTATGCTAGGTGTATTCATAATCACCAAATGTAAGCATAATAATTTTAAAAAAAGAAATTTTGATTTCATTGTATTTAATATTAATGGTTAACTGAAATATTAATTTCCCTTCCTTCAAGGGTTTTTCCCATTGGTTAATTCTATGCTCTGGGAAACAACATAAAATCCCTGCATCCCCTTAAGATGCTATGGTTTTGAAAAATTAAATGGCTTCAGCTCCTATAAAAACCAAAGCATATATTAACAATGAAAATATCTCTGTAAAGATATATATTATATCAATCACATGAACTAAATAATATTATAATGCTTTAACGACAAATATTTTAAAC
>CAIXTV010000126.1 GCA_903922465.1 uncultured bacterium | reverse complement strand
CCTGCAAGCAGTCAGGCTTCCGATAAATCCTTTCTCGACGCCTGTCTGTTTTCATGCACTTCAAGCTCTTTCAGCTTGAATTTCGATTGCTAACGAACTCCGATTTTTTTAAGGCTGTGTTTTTACAATTACATATAACGGTTTGCAGCTACCCACAGTAGGCGGCTTAGAAGTATGAAACAATCCTAAAAGTAGCAATTTGATTAGAATTGCAATATACCCAAACAGCACCAACCCGCCTATTGTGGGTAGGTGCTGTTATGGGCTGGGCTATTTCAACGAATTATTGATTTTGCTTGCTACATTTTCAAGTGCTTTAGATAAATTCTCATGTCTTTTGAGAAAACTAATCTTTTCATTTATTGATTGTATTTGATTTTCAAATGATTTTGCATTCTCAACCAAATCATTTAATATATCATTATACTCAATCATTATTTTTGAAAATTCTTCCATATGCTTTATTTTATTATTGCAATTTCAGCTTTCCTTTTCTTTGGAAGTAGAATGTATAATTCAATTAATTTGTAAATTACATAAAGTTGAAAAGGAACCATCATACAGCATAATAACATTACCCAAGCAGCCGGTTTTGCTTCCAATACTTTATGATCCCATTTACGTTCAATTTGTTTAACTTTTACGTCATTTAATTGATCCTTGTAAATATTGTAGAAATTCAGAGCTTTTTCAATTGGTTCGCAAAGTCTAAGTTTATTGACACCTAATTCGGCTTTTTTAATAGCAGCGTTTACAACTTTTTCTGATTGATTGAGCTTTTCTTTTTCTTCTGCATAAACAGCCTTGTTAAATAAATTTTTCATACCACCAACATCAAATGTCTCAGAAATATGGGATGAAGCTATAGTAAAGCAAAACTCAACTTGTTTAGATATTATCTCAGGAGATGGTTTTTCTCCACCAAAATCTAAATTAATAATTCTTTCAACAGCATCGGAAACTGATCTTATATTTTCCAATTTAAGTTCATGCTTCTGCTGTTGTTCAGCCATTTCTCTATCATGAGCGAGTTTTTCTTCAAGTAATTCTTGCTCATGATCCATTCTTTTTTCTTCAAGATCTGCTTGTATTTCAGAATCCGATTTTTGATAAATTGGATGTGCATTCGCACCTGATGAAAAACTGTCTGATGATGAACGTTTTGGGCCTGAGGCATTAGCCCCAGTAGGGAATCTGTCTGATGATGAATTTTTTGTCTCTTTTGCATGGTCTCTTTCATATGCTTTTTCACAGCCACTAGAACAAAAGTCTTTCCCCAACTTAACAACTCTAAATTGTTTAAGGAGATTTTTATTTTCAAATTGGCGTCCACATTGTCCGCAAGTAAATGTATCCATTATATATATTATTAAATTTTTTACTACTTGTATGGCTTAGTAGTTTTACCCCGTTTGAAAAGTGGTCTCTGGACTCCACTATATTATATTACAGTCAACAAGTCTAAGGTGGTTTCACTGTTGTCAGTCGCTGTGTCTTTTTTTTGCCTTGCCCATAACGGATGTGCAGGCGCATATTGCCTGTGTTGCGCCTGCGGCAGGCAATTGCGCTTGCACGATGTTATATGTTGTTGTTTCTTCATTTTGACCCCTTAAAACAGCCCTTGTGAGTATGTTTGATAATCATTG
>CAIXTV010000125.1 GCA_903922465.1 uncultured bacterium | reverse complement strand
TAATATTATAAGCGCAATTGCTGCTTATTCATTCTTCCCTAAAAAACCATCAATAAAAAAGGACATTGAAGAAGCTAATCCTGAATTAATTAAAGCTTTCGAAACTCAACTCAGGCTTTCCGCTTAACCCGAACTCAGGTTATAATATCAACAAATCGAAGTATTTAAACTTTATTAATTGAAAAGGCTGATTACAGTATAAATTGTTTTATGTAATATTATAATTGCAAGTAGTATCAAATCACAGACATTCTTCTCGCTATTAATTAATGTTTCATTTTTCTCTAATAAATAACTTTATATCAATAGTTAAAAGATATTGCAAATCTAGTATCAATTATTTACATAGCTTGTAGGATATGGATTAAATTAATGTAAGGATTACATGAAACAATATGTAAGGATATGCTGACACTATATATCGCTAAATGCTGAAAATAAAATTTGTTTTTAAAATAATCATATACTACCGTAGCCAAGTCAATTATAATAATATTACTTCACTAATCTGGTTAAAGCACATTCTAGCTTAAACCTTTTGTTTGTAACTTTCATTTGATTTTTTATCGACATGAACTGATATATCCTTATTAAAATAGTTAAGAGTAAATGGCTAATAAGCTTCAATTGCATGGATTTGATTCAGTGTGCTTTGAGATTTAAACACAAGAATTAAATCAAGAGTTTTGATTTTATAACAAAAACTGCTGACGCTCATTAAGAATAATTTATTGCTCAACACTAAAGTTAATTCCAAATAATACTATCTTTGAAGCGTGAAGATAATTGGCATAACAGGAACCCTTGGAGCAGGGAAAGGTACTATTGTAGACTATTTAGTGGAGCATAAAGGCTTCCTACATTTCTCTGTGCGTCATTTTTTAGTGAAGGAAATTGAACTAAGAAATGTGCCCGTAAACCGTGATAGCATGGTAATGGTTGCTAATGATTTAAGAAGCCAGCATTCACCGGCTTACATAGCTGAAGAACTTTACAAATTGGCTATTGAAAGTGGCAAAAACTCCGTTATTGAAAGCATACGCACTCCAGGCGAAGTAGATTTGCTTCGTTCGAAAGAAAATTTCAGTCTGATTGCTGTGGATGCCCTCCCTGAAATACGTTATCAACGCATTCTCCTTCGTAATTCTGAAACTGATAAGGTAAGTTTGAGTACTTTTCTCGAAAACGAAAAACGCGAAATGGATTCGAGCGATCCAAATCATCAAAATCTCCGAAAATGTATTGAAATGGCCGATATTGTTTTTCAAAACAATGGGAGCATTGAAGAATTGTATGCGGAAATCGAACTAAATCTGACAATATAATAATTTCAAAACAGATGTTTACAATCTATCATAATCCCCACTGTAAGAAATCAAGAGCTGGTCTTAAGTGGCTCGAAGAAAAGGCTGTTGATTTTACTATTAGAGAATACCTAAAAACGCCTTTATCGGAAAAAGAACTTAGCCAGCTCCTAATCAAGCTCAATCTAAAGGCGATAGATATAGTTCGTACTCAGGAGGAAGTTTATAAGACTCAATTTAAAAATAAAAAATTCAACGACAATGAATGGGTGAAAATACTGATAGAGTACCCAAAACTCATAAAACGACCTATAATTGCAAGCAAAGTAAAGGCTGTTATGGGCGATCCCATTGAGAATCTTGAATATTTAATTAAATAACCCCAAAATGAAATCCAGAACAGAAAGCAACACAATGGGGTCATACAAGATAAATCCTACTCAAAACGAGTCGCTTAGGATGATTAGTTCTCTGGTTATCGGAGATGATGAAGTAATCAATGCTGGGGGGATGTCAGGACACATTCAGCTTAATGTATTTAAACCTGTAATGATTTATAATTTACTGATGTCGGCACGTTTGTTGGACGATGCATGCATTTCTTTTAATGATAATTGCGCAATTGATATTGAAGCAAATGAGTTGAATATTAAGAAAGACCTTGATAACTCACTAATGTTAGTAACTGCTCTGAATCCTCACATCGGTTACAATAATTCAGCTAGAAAAGCTAAAAAAGCACATAAAGAAGGAAGCACTTTACGCCAAGCAGTAATTGAGGTAGGCTTGCTTACCAATGAGGAATTTGCTCTTTGGGTAAGCCAAAACAAAATGATTTAATTTTATAATTATAAAAACCACTATTTAATGAAAGGAATTATTCTTGCAGGCGGCTCTGGTACTCGTTTATATCCGTTAACCATTGCCGTGAGTAAACAACTGATGCCAGTGTACGATAAACCAATGATTTATTATCCGCTTTCGGTTTTAATGATGGCGGGTATAAATGAAATTCTTATAATCTCAACACCGGAAGATTTGCCAAATTTTGAACGTTTATTGGGCAATGGAAACAACTTAGGGTGTAAATTTTCTTATGCTGTACAAGAAGTCCCCAATGGACTTGCTCAAGCTTTTGTTATTGGAGAACAATTCATTGGTAAAGATAAGGTGGCATTGGTTTTGGGTGATAATATCTTTTATGGAGCTGGATTTCAGGATTTATTATTAGAGAATAACAATCCCGACGGCGGTGTTGTTTTTGCTTATCATGTTTCCGATCCTCACCGATACGGCGTGGTTGAATTTGATAATAACCTTAAAGCAATTTCTATTGAGGAAAAACCAGAGAATCCTAAATCAAATTACGCTGTTCCTGGGCTATATTTTTACGATAATTCGGTTATAGAAATTGCTAAAAATATTGCACCCAGCAAACGAGGAGAATATGAGATTACTGATGTCAACAAATATTATCTCGAGAAAGGGAAACTTAAAGTCGGCATTATAGGCAGGGGTTCTGCATGGCTTGATACAGGTACTTTTAATTCTCTCATTCAGGCTTCACAATTTGTGCAGGTGATAGAAGACCGCCAGAATCTTAAAATTGGATGCATCGAAGAAATTGCTTATCGCATGAATTTTATTTCAAAAGAACAATTGAACCATATTGCCCAACCACTGTTAAAGAGTGGTTATGGAGAATATTTATTGAGCATAATAGAATAAATAAATGCTCTCTTCTATAAATTTATCATTAAACTTTCACTGATGTATAGCTTTAACGATCTGCTAATAAAGACAGATGAACTATTAGAAACTGTCTCGATAGACGGCGAACCTAAAGAACTTTACTCCCCAATGCAATATGCTTTAGAAATGGGAGGAAAACGCCTGCGCCCTGTGCTTTGTCTTATGGCCTGCGACATGATGAATAGAAATATTGAAAAAGCCTATAGTGCAGCTATTGCTCTTGAGATATTTCACAATTTCACACTTGTTCATGACGATGTGATGGACAAAGCACCCATAAGAAGAGGGAAATCGAGTGTGTTTAATAAATGGAATAGCGATATTGCCCTACTTTCAGGCGACACAATGTTTGCTATTGCTTATCGTGAGCTATCAAACACCGACCCTGTTTTTCTTCCTGAAATATTAAAAATATTTACTCAAACTGCAATTGAGGTTTGTGAAGGGCAACAATATGACATGAATTTCGAAACCCTGAGCGAAATTACTATGCAAGAATACCTAAAAATGATTCGCCTTAAAACAGCGGTTCTTCTTTCGTGTTGCCTGACTACAGGAGCATTAATTGGAGGGGCGTCGCCTGTTGAATGCGAAAAGATGTACCAATTGGGAATCAACCTTGGTATGGCATTTCAACTCAAAGATGACTTGCTTGATGCTTTTGGAAACGAAAAGAAATTCGGGAAGATTTCGGGTGGGGATATTTTGACTAATAAGAAAACTTACCTCTTTATTAAAGCATTAGAAATTGCTTCAAAAGAACAGAGGGAAAGCTTGCTGAAATATTATAGCCATACGGACTTTGACCCTAACGAAAAGATTAATAAGATTAAAGATATTTACATTCAACTCGACATCCCTAAGCATACCGAGGAATGTATGAATCAATATCACATTAAATCTCTTGAAATAATTGATTCTTTAGCAATAGCTGAAGAAAATAAGGCCGAGCTGTTGTCGGTTACCAACCAATTGTCGACCAGGGATTTTTAACCTAAATTTCGATTCGGATTAAGGACGCTATTTATTATTCATCATAAATACCTCTGCTTCGGCATTCAAGGTTTCCCATTCATTCATTACAACGGATAGTTGTTTTTTTAGGTCTTCATATTCCTTAAAAATGGAATTTTGCGTTATTTGTGCCGGAAATTCATCAGGGTGATGAAGGATATATTCTTTGGCAACAATTTGTTTTTCTAAGACATCAATATTCTTTTCGCAACGTTCTATTCTATTCTGAATCTTACGATACTCCTTTTCTAACTCCTTTTTCTTTTCGTAGTTCAGCTTGTTTTGTGAAACTGACTTTTCGGGTGAGGTGTCGTTTTGGTTTGCTTTTTTTTCGAGTTGTTGAAGACTGCTGAGTTTACGGGCTTCGAGAAAATCATAAATATCTCCAAGATATTCTTTTATTCCCTGATTTTTAAATTCAAATACCCGACTTGTTAGGCCTTGTAGAAAATCCCTGTCGTGTGAAACAATTATTAAGGTTCCGCTATATTGCAGTAAGGCATTTTTCAGGATATCTTTCGATTGCATATCCAGGTGATGTGTGGGCTCATCGAGGATTAATAAATTTACGGGAGCCAACAAAAGTTTAGCTAAGGCAAGGCGGGTTTTCTCTCCTCCGGATAACACCTTCACTTTTTTATCGATGGTTTCTCCACTAAAAAGAAATGAACCTAATATATTACGAATGCGGGTTCTGATATCTCCTACCGCTATATCATCGATACTTTCGAAAACGGTTTTTTCGGGGTTGAGGAAGGCGGGTTGGTTTTGTGCAAAATAGCCTGTACTAACATTAAACCCAAGACCTAGCTTCCCATCAAAATCAATTTCATTCATTATCATTTTCACGAGCGTACTTTTGCCCTCGCCATTTCGGCCTACAAAGGCAATTTTTTCTCCTTTGGTCATCATGAAGTCTAATCCTTTTAGGATTTGTTTTTCTCCATATTTCTTGGCTGCATTTTCGGCTTCGATGACTACTTTCCCTGATGCCGGTGCTTCGGGAAAGCGAAAATGTATGCTGCTTTTATCGATAGAATCGACTTCAATGCGGTCCATTTTATCGAGCATTTTAATTTTCGATTGCACCTGCCTCGACTTGGAAGCTTTGTAACGAAATCGTTCAATAAAATCTTCTACCGCATCAATTTGTTTTTGTTGGTTCGAATATTCGGCCTGTTGCTGAACTATGCGTTCTTGGCGTTGTTTGATGAATTCGGAATAGTTGGCCTTATAATCGTATATTTTTCCATAGGTTATTTCGATGGTTCGATTGGTGACATTATCGAGGAAAGCCCTATCGTGAGAAACTATCATGGCAGCGCCCGGATAGCTAATTAAAAAGTCTTCGAGCCACTGAATTGATTCGATGTCGAGGTGATTGGTAGGTTCATCTAACAATAATAAAGATGGTTTTTGCAAGATTAACTTCGCAAGTTCAACGCGCATTTGCCATCCGTTGCTGAATTCGTTAATGTTGCGGGTGATATCGTTTGCATCGAACCCTAGTCCTAGTAATATCTTTTCGGTTTCAGCTTCAATAGTTGCGCCATCCAACATAGCAAAATGTTCGTTATGGTCGTTAAGTTGGCTGATGAGTTTACTATAAGCTTCGGAGTTATGATCTTCGCGGGTGGCGAGTTGATGGGTAATTTTTTGAATCTTAGCTTCGATGTGCAGGATTTCGGCAAAGGCGGTGAGGGTTTCGTCGAAAATGGTTTTGTTGCTTTTTATCTGCATTTCCTGTGGAAGGTAGCCAACGGTCATGTCGGAAGGTTTGGCGATGGATCCTTTTTCGGGTTCCATTTTCCCGGAGATGACGCGCATTAGGGTAGTTTTCCCGGCTCCGTTTTTCCCAACGAGACCAATGCGGTCGCGGGGGTTTACGTTGAAGCTTATTTCTTCGAAGAGGGTTTGGCCTCCGAAAACTACTGATAGATTGTTACAAGATAGCATAGTTTAATCCTTTTGGTTAAAGTCTCAAAGCCTGTGATTGGGGGGTTCAAATCTCAAGATATTTGAACTTTTGGTGAGCTTTAATTTTTCTTTTCTAATAATATTATTGAGGCTTTTCGACCCTGGTCATGTTAATTGCTTGTTCAACTATGATGGTTTATTGCATCATGCAAGTTTTTTCCCTGCTTTAGTTTTTCAATTAATACCTCTATGTTTGCGTTGTTGGGCTTGTTTGTCAACAAAAAAGGGGGTTCATCGCCCCCTTTTTTAATGTGTTACAACAAAAGGATTAGTTTATGTTGATTTTTTTTGTGTAAACGTTGTTGTTTGATTTAACTGAAACAATATAAACTCCTTTTGAGAGGTCGTTTACGTTTAGTTCCATGTGACGATTGTCGATACGGCTTGACAATACTTCTTGTCCCATTAGATTTACAACGCTAATATTTCCTTCGATTTGTGTGTTAAAGCGAACGTGTAGTTTGCCACTTGTTGCATGAATATAAACGTTTTCGGGGCTTAAATCATTGATTGCTTGTGGTGGTAAACCTTGTCCGGCTAAAATTTGGGTATTGGGTGTTGACTGATAAGCCCAATCTTTTAAGATTCCGGTTGAGCCAGTTGCAGAGATGCCTGACATTCTGATCCATCCATAATGGGTGTTTGCGCCTGCTGCGAAACGAATACCTAAGTATACATCACCAGCGATGTCACAGTTACCATAGTTTGTTCCGCTAAATGCAGAAGCTAAAACTGCTTGATCGAGTAGGGCTCTGAAGTTAACGTTACCTGGTGCGATAGGTGCATTTAAGGCAAGGGGAACAGCATATCCAAGATCGGTATACGATACAAGTGTAGCCATTACTTTATTTACCAATGTATCACCTAAAGTGTTCAAATTAGCTTGAGCATCGGCTGTGTTATAAGTTCTGAATTGGAAATAGAAATCCAATATAGCATCAGAATTGATGTCAAGTGTCATAGTATCGCCCATACTTGCAGAAGCAGTGAAGGTGCGGTCAGGGTTCACATCGTGATAGACAACTTGTGCGTTTAAGGCACCTACACCTATAACGCCCAGTGCTATTGTTGAGTAAGCTTTTAGCTTATTCTCGAAATTAAATGAGTTAGTTTTTTTCATGAAAATTGAATTTGGTTAATAATCGATTATGAAAGCAAAATTAATAAAAATAATGTATGCAACAACGTTTTTATTTTATTTCGAATTAATTTTTCAGGAGGCGGATATTTTTTTACTTGTTTCTGATTTTGTTTAGTGTTGCCAACTCATGTGGGCTGAGGCAATGGCTTGGGCTTGATAAGAGCCTGAAAGCATCTTTCTTATCACCATTTTGGCTTATGAGTATTCGCACTAAAACATCGCATATCAGCGACTTAAGACCTCTTGCGGTTTGCTTTTTAAAAGATAATATCTAATTGAAACATGCCAGCAATTTCTGTATTATTGATTACATAAATGCTTGTGCCATTGCTGAAATAATCTTTAAAAGCCAGGTTGGCTTTTTGGTCGGGGAGCAAAGTGAAGGTTTCCCCAACTTTAACACCGTTAAGTTTCATCCCAAAAATGAGAATAGCTGCGCCTTGATTGTGAATATGAGTACGTTTTCCGTCGCTATATTCAATTCCACAAACTTCTGTTTCGGTATGTGAAGCAGGTTTGCCTTTATGAATTTCTTTTTGTTTAGCAGGATATAATAATGAAAAATCGAAATAAGTATCGAGAGCGGTTTTACTGCGACGGTTGTAGTGACCTACGTCGCATAAATTATCAGTAAGTTGATCGGCAAGCACCAATGCGGCTGCTTTTTCGAGAGTGATGTCGGTGCTAACATCTGAAACTGCCTCAATTTGAGTATCATTCGCATTTGAGTAGGTGTCGAACATGCTGGTGATGGTAGTTTTAAACGGAATTCCCAATATATCAACAAATTTTAATGCCTTAACAATTAGTACTTCTACATTAATAGAAAAATTTTCTTTACTAACTTTATAAAATGACTCCATTCCGTTAGGATAGGTTTCTTTAAAATTAGGAGTTTGTTTTCCTCCGAAGGCTACGGCTGCTGCAAGAATTTGAATTGCTAAATATTTTTCGATTGAAGTGCGCGCATTGTCTTTGGCTGTGGTGCCTCCGATGCGAGTGCCAATATCGCCGGTTTTTTGCGTTCGGGCCGAATGCAAATTAGCCGCTGCAGTTTGCGAATTGCTGATATTGTCATCATAGATGCCGTCAGGATTATTATTTTCAAACTTGCTTGTGCTATCTACTGCGAAATTATACAAACGCTCAGCAATAATATCCCTGTCCTGAAAAAGTCCATCGATTATTTTTTGTGGTGCTATCATAATGCTAGGTTTTAATTTTACGTATAAGGTTAATTGTATTAAAACGCACAAAGGTATAAAATATTTTAATACACAAACTATTTTTCATCATTTTTCTTCATTTTATTTTATTTATTTGTCACAATCCCAATATTGCATAGTTAATTGTAGGCATAAAATTTTGTTTGGAATGAAATCGGTAAGAATGTATTTTCAGCCTCTATTTTCTGAACAAGTGAAAATAGCTGTATATCAGTATCCCATTTTCCCGGGATAGGCTTCTCGAACTCCGCAAGCCTATCCCAATTTTCTGGGGTAGGCCTCTACAACCCCGCAAGCCTATCCCAATTTTCTGGGGTAGGCCTCTACAACACCGCAAGCCTATCCCAATTTTTCGGGGTAGGCTTCTACATGTCCGCAAGCCTATCCCAATTATTCGGGGTAGGCTTCTACAAGTCCGCAAGCCTATCCCAATTTTTCGGGGTAGTCTTC
>CAIXTV010000124.1 GCA_903922465.1 uncultured bacterium | reverse complement strand
GCATTTTTTGCACCCATTTCTGAAGCAAGATTGGATAAGGTCATTCGGTCGGAAACTGAAAGTGTTTTTACTCCTTCTCCGTGATATTCTATTGACATATAATCGGCTCCACTTGAGCCAATCATGCCAATTATCCAAAGGGCAAGGTCTTTAGCATACACTCCTTTGTTAAGCCTATTGTTTAAAACGATTTTAAAAGAATCGGGAACGCGAAACCATGTTTCGCCTTGTTTCCACAAACCGGCGGTTTCGGTGCGGTCGATGCCTGCGGCAAATGAATTAAACGCTCCGGCTGTTGATGTATGGCTATCGCTTCCTACAACTAACATCTTTGGACGTGCATACAAGGACATAAGTTGATGACAAATGCCTTTACCTACATCATGGAACTTTGTAACCCCTTGTTCAGTTACCATTTCGCGAATGCGACGATAGTCGTTAGCCAATTTATTGTTGGTAGGAGGGGCATTGTGATCGAGAACAATGAGCAATTGTTCGGGAAATTTAATCTTACTCCCGTTCATTTTCTGAAAGGTCTTTTCAATGCTTGCGGTGTTGTCGTGCGATAAAACTATATCGGGTTTTTTAAATACAATGGCACCTGCAGGGGCACCTAAGATTTTTTCTGCAAAAGTTTTTCCAGCCATAAAATGTGTGTTATTGTTATTTCTGCTTCAAAATTATAAATTTATCTTGATTAGATATGATAAAAACAGAAAATTAAATACTTTTTCGCTGAAGTAGTATGGCAGGGGATAGGTATTGTTTTATGAATTGGCATGCTCAATCGCTTTTTAGTCAACAATATTATGATTAAGACAAAAAAAAAGCCTGTGTTAGAAACACAGGCTTCAATTAAAGAAATTATTTTATCTAACAACTAATTTCTTGGTTATGCTATTTTTTCCAGCTTTAACAGTATAGAAATAAATGCCATTGCTTAAACTGCTAGTGTTAACTGTGATATGATTAATTCCAGAAGCAGCATATCCTTTATTGATTTGCATTACTTTTTGGCCCATCATATTAAATAAATCAACTGAAAGGTCAGATGCTTTAGTTAAGTTTACTTCGATTTTAGTATAATCGCTGCAAGGATTAGGGTAATTTTGAACATCGCTTATAGGATTGTTTTCTTTGATACCAGGATTAGTAACAAAATCGCTTTCTTGGAAAGTAACACCTTTAAGGAAATAGTGAATTGCAGGATCGGTATCTACACTTCCAGTAGTTGAAGTAGTTACAGGAATAGAATATGTTGAACCACTTTTTAAGGTAATATCTGAAGTATACATCCAGAAATTATCACCTTGATAAGTGCCACCTGTACAGTTAATAGTATTGGTACGTAAAGTTGTATTTACATCAACTCCACAAGCGTATACGTCAGGAAGATAACTGAAATAATCAGGTGAACTTAAGAATGTGGTATCGGTATCAGCCCATACGTAGAAAACTTTTGTTCCGTCATCTGATTTTGACATTTGAAATCTTTCGTCCCAGCCAATTCCTAAAGTAACATCTCCAGCAGCAGTAACTTCTTTTCCGTGACAAATTCCAACATAAGTTGCACCCCAACCACCTGCAGTAGTTGTATATACATCATACATGTAACCTTCGATAGCTGTGAATGTCCATGAATAACCTAATGAATCAGCATGATCAGATGCAGCACTACTAATAAAAGCAGCGATATGAAGATTTCCGTTGCAGTCAACTAATACATCTCTAATTAAACCAAAACTTGGGCGTAAAGTTCCTTGTCCTGTAGCAGTTAAGCCATCAGAAATTTCAGTTAAAGAAGCGAAATCAAAACCTGGCATTTCAGTCCATGTTGCACCACTGTCGGTAGTTTTGTATACTAAAGGAATATAAGATAAGGTATCAACTCCAGTTGTATGACGGCCAATATAAGCTAAATATCCATTTTTACCATTTTTGTCAAAAGTGATACCAGGAGTACGAAGACCTTCTGGGAAACCAGTTGCATGTGATAATGGATAATTTGGAACGTGAAGTTTCTGTGTCCAATCGAATTTGTTTGTAGCTGTATTAAATACACCTTTATTTATAACAGTTTTGTATGCTGTGTAGTTGGTTCCATTATCTTCGTTGTCATCTGCGTTAACCCAAACGCTGTTGTTGGTTGACATCATAAAATCGCGAGCCATATTAACAGAGTCAGTAGAAGTGCCAATTGAAATGTTTTGAACATCGCGGTTGGTTTCGTCAAATTTCAAACTTGCAAAATAACTTCCAATCCAACCTGCACCACTTGCATTAAGAAAAGGACCTGAAACAATGCTATAAGCATTCATAGGGTTGGTGTTTCCAATTGGATTCCAGATTGTTCCTGAAGGATAACGAGCTGGAAAAGTTGCATGGTTGTAAACGATGTTTGTTGTGTCCCATGTGTTTCCTCCATCGGTAGAGATGCTTGAGATAATGTGATTACCGTTTACTGTGGGTAATTTGCTGCGATGTGTAAACTGAATTACATTCAACTGCTGATTTGCTGTTAAATTAGTACTTGTTGGAAGAAGAAGTGAGTATGGGTTAAATGATTCAGTTATACGAATTTTGTTAACTGCTTTGGCTCCGCTATAATGTGAAACAACTGAAGCGGGAGTTGTTTGGGTTGGTGCTTTAATATCGATAATGTTCTTTTGAACTTTATCGCCAGTTTGAGCTTTAATCCCATCTGGTTTTAAAAAATGATTGTTTTGAGCAATAGCGGCAAATGTAAAAGCTGCAATTGTCAAAGAAAGTAAGGCTTTTTTCATGTTGGTTGGTTTTGGTAATTGGTTTAATTGTTTTTTTTGTGTATATTTTTAAAGGTACAAATTAAACGATTTTATTTAACATGCGCAAATAAAATGTTTTATTCATTTTGCTTGCGTAATTGTCAGAGAATAAGTTGAAAGTAAAGAATTAAGAATTGCAATTTAAAGAATGGATTTTTAATTACACAACAATATTATGCGGCGAAAAGCTTCTGTAATGTAGTTTCGATAGGCTCAACTAGCACGTGGTGGTTGAGCTTATCGAAACTGGAATTCCTTTTATTATTAATCGATTCCTTATGCAACTGTTGAAAAAACTGTTTTATCAGTTTGTTAAATCAAACAGTGGCTTATACTTCGGGAGGAAGTTTCACGAAATGAATGGTAACTGAAATATCTTCTCCCTTAACTATTTTGATAGGATATGCCACATCTTTGCATCCGGGGCAAGTTCCGATGATGAATAAATTTCCGGTTTGCATTGTTTCGAGCACTAATGTGCCATGGGCATCCACTTTTCCTTTGGGTCCACCTTTAGCAGGTGTGGGCACTTTTTTGGTGGCTTTAGTTTCTTTCAGCCCAACACGGAATTCGGCCCCAGGAGTGATGCCACTGCCATCGGCGTAAAGTGATAAAATATCCACTGAAATAGTATCCTTTTTTGGAACAAACTTAATTCCCCACAATTGCATGAATTCGCGTTTAGTAGGTGCAGGTAAATCATTATAATGTACGTCAACCTCCTGACGAACTGAAACGCAGAGTTTCTGACAAATAGTTTTCATGCTTGAAGCAACTTGCACAGTATTATGAAATGTTTCAGTTGCCGCAAGTGCAGCAGCATATTTAGCATCGTAATCGATTCTAAAAGTATCGTTTTCGCTTGCAGGAAAATCCTGTGGAGGAGTTAATTCCAATACCACTAATTGAGCATTGCCTGATTTAATGGCTGCTGCAACAGCCAAAATCTGTGTTCTTGTCACCATAGGGGGCAACACTGCTGAATTTTCATCCATTAGAAAATATTTGCGCACTGATGCTGGATAAGTGCCAATTCTGATTTTATTGTTTACTGTTTCGAGGAAAAATGTTGAATGCAATTTCAAAAAATCGCATGCATCATCAGAAATACTAATCAAATTGATTTTATTTCCCTCGGCTGTGGTCATTGCTAGTACAGCCGCCGGGAGACTAGTATGATATTGTAGCAAACCTGCAGCGCTGCTTTGTTTTAAAAACTGTTCAAGCGGAGGGATTGATACATGCTTGGTGTTTTCATCTGATAATGTTTGACTTAAATCTTTGTAACTTTTTGGATCTTTAGCAAATTCTGACATAGTATATAGTTTTAATTTTTACACACAGTTTAATTCATTTTTTGATCAAGCACAAAAACACAGATATTAAATTTTTATGCTTAATTTGTGTCTTTTCTTCCCATCAAAGAAAAAGCATACAAAAATACAAATAATATCTTTTACTACATACAAAAGTACAAATAATATTTATTTCTAACTCTCCTTCTTTTTTTATCCAATTTAAATCGAAATAAAAGGGTGCTTTTTTGATTTTATAACTTTGATTAAAATTATACGTGACGTGCTTTTTGAAAAAGTAGCGTGGGATAATTGTAAACATGGTCAATCTTTTGAATAAGTGCCCTTGAATAATGGTAATCATGGTCAGTTTTTTGAAAAACGGTCACAGAATAATGGTAATCATGGTCAGTTTTTTGAAAAACTGTCACAGAATAATGGTAAACATGGTCAGTTTTTTGAAAAACTGTCACAGAATAATGCTAGACAAGGCCTGTTTTTTGAAAAACTGTCACGGTATAATTATACACAAAAAGGATTAATCAGAACAATAAAGCCTTGTATTTCAATACGCATTGATTGTGAAGATGTGTTTATTGATAATTGAATTCTCTTTACAATGCCTAATTTCAGGCTGTGTTTTTATAAATATCTATTCGAAAACAAAAATATCGAATGCTAGTTTTATTTCTGCACAACAAAATCAAATATTATTGATGTAGATGAAGGAAAATAGATAGGATTTGTGTTTTTTTGTTCAGATTTCGCATTGAAAAAACAAAGATTTGAAGAATAAAAATAATAATAGAGCCATTGAATTTGAATAATTAGTAGCTAGATGTTCTATAGCTTGCATCCCACGTAGAAGTCCAAAAACAAAAATGTCTTTATACGAAAATCGAATAATTTTCAACTGTCAGGGTCAATATTTATTTTAATTTATCGACAACATATTTAAAATTTAGGGCTTAAGGATAATAGAAAAATGTATATTTGTGCCCACCAAAAAACTCTAGTTGAAGAAGATATATTATCTTGTAATCAAGTCCTATTTAGGACCCTTTTTCATGACATTTTTCATCGCATTATTTGTGTTGTTGATGCAATTTGTGTGGAAATATATAGATGATTTGGTAGGGAAAGGGCTTGATGGATATGTTATAATGCAATTGATGTTTTATGCATCGTCAACCTTTGTTCCAATGGCATTACCTCTTGCCATTCTGCTGTCATCAATCATGTCGTTTGGGAATTTGGGCGAACACAACGAATTGGTTGCAATGAAAGCTGCCGGAATCCCATTAAAAGTAATAATGCGTCCGCTAATTGCTCTCTCTATAATAATTAGCTTAGTTGGATTTGTGTTTTCAAATTACGTTTTGCCTGTTGCCAACCTGAAAATGGTTACTTTGCTCTACGATGTGCGCGAACAAAAACCTGCATTCAATATTCAGGAAGGGGTTTTTAATAATAGCATTGATGGCTACATTATTAAAGTCAGCAAAAAAGATAAGGATGGCGAAACTGTTTATAATATAATGATTTATGACCATACAAACGGCCAAGGAAACACATCATTAAGCATAGCCGAAAAGGGGAAAATAACTCAAACTCCCGATAAACGCTATTTATTAATCCAATTGCAAAATGGATATAATTATCTGGAACGCATTCGCAATTCTGAAACCATGAATACTCGTCCGTTTCAGCGAACTCATTTCAAAGAAGAATCTATTCGATTCGATTTATCAGCTTTTTCACTTACAAGGACAAACGAAGCATTGTTCAAGGATAAGTATCAGATGTTGAACATACAACAATTATCGGTCAAAATAGATTCTATGGAAATAACAAAGGCTTACAAGAAAAGTAACTTTGTGAAACAAATGCTTACGAATTACTATTTTTTCTCAATGTTGGATACCCTTGCAAAACCCAATAAGGATAGTTTAAAAGCAATAAACCCAAGTTTTCTAAAGAATTTCGAAAAGGAGAAAAATCCTAATGTAATTTCACAAGCATTGCAGTTTGCGCGAAATATTAAAGACAATATCGAATATCAACGTTCCGAACGCGAAATATTCGACAAAAGCATCAATAAACATAAGATTGAATGGCATAGAAAGTTTACACTTTCGATAGCATGCTTTATTTTATTCTTTATTGGTGCCCCTTTAGGCGCAATTGTGAAGAAAGGGGGCTTCGGTTGGCCGGTTGTAATTTCAGTTGTCTTCTTTGTTGTTTATTATGTGATATCAATTACAGGGGAAAAAATTGCTCGCGATGGAACAATTGATCCTTTTAAAGGGATGTGGTTGGCTTCTGTAATATTAATGCCCGTAGGTATTTTTCTTACACTAAAGGCAACAACCGATTCTCCAATATTCGACTATGCAACATGGTCGAAAAACATACAAAAGGTCAGCAAATTTTTAAAATTAAAACGACTTAGCAAATGAAAATTCTTTTTTTGTGCAATAAATCACCATATCCCCCAATCGAAGGTGGTTCAATTGCAATGAATACTCTGATAAATGGCTTTGTCGATGCAGGTCATCAGGTAAAAGTTCTTGCGGTTAGTTCTAATAAATTCAAAATTTCAGAAAAGGATATTCCTCAATCATATTACGATAGAACTGGTTTAGAACTGGTTTATATTAATCTAAAAGTAAACCCCTACGCTGCCTTGGTAAATCTATTTTCGAGAAAATCATACCATGCGCAAAGGTTTATCGCTAAAAAATTCAAGAAAGTGATAACCCGCATCCTTAGTTCGGAAGAATATGATATAGTTCAACTCGAAACCATTTATATGGGGAGCTATATTGGCGTGATACGCAAGCATTCAAAAGCGAAAATCGTACTTAGGGCTCATAATATCGAACATCTTATTTGGCAACGCATTGCCGACGAAACCACCAAGCCCATAAAGAGAAAATACATTCGTTTGCTTGCAACTCGATTGCGAAGGTTTGAGGCTTTTATTCTAAATAGGGCAGATGGAGTTGCAGCCATTTCGGCTGAAGATGCTGCTTATATGATTTCTGAAGGATGCCGAATACCCATTACCGACATCCCTTTTGGAATAGATACAAAGGAAGAAGTTCCTGTAACCAAATCGATAATACCTTTTAGCTTGTATCATATTGGATCGATGAATTGGATGCCTAATGAATCAGGGATTAGATGGTTCCTCGATAATGTTTGGACACGACTCTATGAAGAATTTCCTAAAGCCAGTCTTTATTTAGCAGGAAGATATATGCCTGATGATTTAATTGATCATGAAATCGAAGGAGTTCGTGTTTTGGGCGAAGTTGCTGATGCCAAAACTTTCATTCAGGATAAGGCAATTATGATAGTCCCATTGTTTTCAGGTAGTGGAATACGGGTTAAAATTATTGAAGGCATGTGGATGGGAAAAGCTATTGTTTCTACATCAATTGGGGCTTCTGGCATAAATTATACGCATGGCTCAAACATTTTAATAGCAGAAACTCCTGATGAGTTTATAGAACAAATAAAACTTTGTTTCGAATCGTCTCAATATTGTAATGATTTAGGAATTAATGCCAAGAAGTTTATAGAATTGCATCATGATAATTCACATGCAATTGAAAAGTTAGAAGATTTTTATCATCGTTTATTAGGCTAGAGTGAATTCTTAGCTTCAATAATTGAAAATTTTCTTTACTTTTGTTACCTACGAAAATTAGATTGAGTTGAAAATTTTAATTGTTTTATCACGTTTTCCTTACCCTTTAGATAAAGGGGATAAATTGCGTGCATTTTATCAAATAAAATCTCTTTCTCAAAAACACGAAATATTTCTTTTTTGTCTAAATGACCAAAAAAGAATTTCCAATGAATCGTTTGATGTAATAAAACAATATTGTAAACAAGTGGAGGTAGTTGATGTAAGTGTTTTTTCTATCTTCATTAATTTAATTAAAGCATTTATAAGCGGATTGCCATTCCAGTCTGGATATTTCTATAGCAAAAAAGCAAAGAATGCAATAATAAAACTCATCAATTCGGTGCAACCCGATAGAGTTTTTTGTCAGATGATAAGAACTACAGAATATTTGATTGGAGTTCCTGTTCCTTCTACTTTAGATTATCAGGATGCACTATCAAAAGGTGTAGAGAGACGAATTGTGGGGGCCAATGTTTTTTTGCGCTTTATATTAAAAATGGAACTAAAAAGATTGTTGAAATATGAAGCCCTGGTTTTTGAAAAGTTCAATAACAAAACAATAATTTCCTTAACGGACAGAGATTTCATTCCTCATAAGGACAATTCTCAAATAAAAGTAATCCGAAATGGAGTTGACATGGACTATTTTACGCCAAAAAAGAATAGTACGAAACAATATTCATTGTTGTTTACAGGAAACATGGGCTATTCCCCCAATGTGGAAGCTGCTTGTTTCTTAGCAAATGAAATTTTACCATTGGTGCAACTTAAAATTCCTTCAGCTAATTTACTGATTTCAGGGACAAGACCATCTCCTCAAGTAACTCAACTACAAAACGACAGCGTTACTGTAAGTGGATGGGTTGATGACATGCGTGATTCTTATGACAATGCCTACTGCTTTGTTGCTCCTATGCTTAGTGGGAGTGGATTGCAAAATAAACTATTAGAGGCAATGGCTATGAAACTGCCTTGCATTACTACTTCTCTTGCAAACAATGCACTTGGCGCAACGCATGGGAAACAAATTCTAGTAGCTGATAATGCAAATGACATTGCAAATGAAATTATTCAATTAATTGAAGATGCACAAAAAGCTGAATATATTGCACAGCAAGGGTATGAATTTGTGATAGGCAATTATAATTGGGAGAGTATAAATGTTTTATTGGAAGAAATCATTTGTTCTTGAGTTAAACTGAAATCTTGAATAAAACTGAAATCATGAATATTATCATCATATGAAATCATCATCCATATTCATTAGAGTTGAAAATTTGAAGAGGGAGATAAATAAGTTGTGGAATAATCATCCATTGAGGCTGATATTATTTATCGCTTTTGCATTAAGGCTTATTGCGGTGATATTTTCAAAAGGCTTTGGAATGCACGATGACCATTTTCTTGTAATTGAGGCGGCACAATCTTGGGTAGATGGTTATGATTACAACAATTGGTTGCCTTGGAGTCCTGGGAATGCTGGACCGTCTGGCCATAGTTTTTTTTATGTTGGGATACATTACTTATTGTTGTATCTAATGAAACTTGTTGGAATTTTTCAACCTGAAGTGAAAATGTTTATTATCAGATTACTTCATGCTTTGTTTTCACTCTTAACAGTTTACTTTTCGTTCAAAATCACCTATAAGCTTACCGACAAGAAAACAGCTCGATTAGTAGCTCTTTTGATTGCTACACTTTGGTTTCAACCTTGGTTGAGCGTTCGCAATTTAGTTGAAGCCGTGTGCATCCCTTTCCTAATGATGGGTACTTGGATGCTGTTAAATATTGAAGGTCGAAAGAGGTTATTGTTATTTGTTTTCAGTGCTGGAGTAATAAGTGGAATGGCAATTTCTATTCGCTTTCAGTCATTGTTTTTTGTTGGAGGGATGGGCTTAGTTCTTTTGCTTCAACGCAAATGGTTACAAACATTGAGTTTTGGTCTTGGCGTAATTGTTATTTTTATTTTGATTCAAGCCCCTGTAGATTATTATTTATGGGGAAAACCATTTACTGAGCTCACTGAATATGTCAGATATAATTTTGCAAATAAATATGAGTATTTTGTTAGTCCATGGTATACCTATGCACTCGTAATTGTGGGAATGATAATCCCTCCAATCAGCTTATTCGTTTTCTGGGGCTATTTAAAAAGTTTCAAAAAGCACTTATTAATATTCTTGCCTTCATTTGTTTTCATCATACTTCATTCATATTTCCCAAACAAACAAGAACGCTTTATTTTCCCTGTAATACCTTTCATTGTAATGGGTGGAATAATTGGAATGCAAGAAATAAAGAAAAAGAAGAAGTTGCAACGTCTTCTTAAAAGAAGCTGGACCTTCTTTTGGATTATTAATTTTATTCTGCTTTCCTTTGTCACTTTTCATTACTCAAAGAAATCAAGGGTTGAGTCAATGCTATTTCTTTCAAAGTTTGATTACTTTAATCAAATTTTGATTGAAGATTCAAATAACAATAGCACTATTTATCCTCCATTATTTTATTGTCGTCAATGGCCAAATGTATATGTTGTTAACAACAAGACAAGCAGAGAACCTTGCGTTAATCCTTTTCCTGCTGAAAAACAACCTGCTTTTGTTTTCTTTTATGAAGATAATAATTTAGCACACCGTCTGGGAAGAATGAAAACAATTTTGCCTCATTTGACTTATGAGGCTAGGTTTGTTCCCGGGTTTATTGATCAATTGCTATTTATTTTAAATCCAATTAATCGCAATCAAAGTATTTATGTTTTTAGAAATAAGGATGTTGAAATTAATCTCAGATAAGAGTTTTCTTGCATCCTCTTGTATATTTGTTTTTATTAGTTAGTTTTGAAGATATTTTTCATATAAATGAACATCGAAGAAGCCCGAACACGCATTGAAGAACTTAGTAAACTGATAGATGGTCATAACTATCAGTATTATGTTTTATCATCTCCTACAATCAGTGATTTCGATTTCGATATGCTATTGAAAGAGTTAATTTCATTGGAAAACCAATTTCCTGACTTAATTTCTCCAAGCTCACCTTCACAAAGAGTGGGCGGAGATGTTACAAAAGAATTTTTACAGTCATTCCATAAATATCCAATGTTATCTCTTGGGAATACCTATAATAAAGAAGAACTTGAGGATTTCGATAAAAGGGTGAGAAAGACAATTGGCGATGAATTTGAGTATTCTTGTGAACTTAAGTATGATGGGGTTGCAATTGGTTTGACATATATAAATGGCATATTAGAGAAAGCTGTTACAAGAGGCGACGGTGAAAAAGGTGATATTGTAACCGCTAATGTGAAGACAATAAAAAGTATTCCATTGAAACTCATTACAAATGATTTCCCTCCTGAATTTGAAATACGTGGCGAAATTGTTTTACCACGTGCTTCTTTTGAAAGGCTAAATGCAGAAAGAGCCGACATAGGCGAGTCATTATTTGCTAATCCAAGAAATGCCGCTTCTGGTTCTCTGAAATTACAGGATTCAGCTGAAGTTGCAAAGCGGAAACTGGATTGCTATTGCTATTATATTCCAGGAGATAATTTATTATTAAATTCTCATTACGAAAACCTACGTTTAGCAAAGAAATGGGGTTTTAAAGTTTCTGAGTTTATGGTAAAATGTCAGACAATGGAACAGGTGCTTTCATATATTGCAAATATTTACAATGAACGTTCGGAACTACCTTTTGATATTGATGGAGTAGTAATTAAAGTAGATAATTTACAATTCCAACAGCAATTAGGATTTACTGCAAAGCAACCTCGTTGGGCAATAGCTTATAAATTTAAAGCAGAAAGTGTAACAACAAAACTGATAAGTGTAGATTTTCAGGTTGGGAGGACAGGTGCATACACCCCTGTAGCAAATTTGGCTCCCGTTCAATTGGCCGGAACCGTTGTGAAAAGAGCAACTTTACATAATGCTGACCAAATTGAAAAGTTGGGTTTATTTGAAGGAGATACAGTGTATGTTGAAAAAGGAGGGGAGATTATTCCAAAAATAACCGGTGTTGAAATGAGTGAAAGGATAACTGGCGCCAATCCAGTTGTTTTTCCTGAAGTTTGCCATGAATGTGGTGCCCGACTGGAAAAGAATGAGGGAGAGGTTGCCTGGTATTGTCCGAATGAAGATAATTGCCCTCCCCAGATAAAAGGAAAACTTGAACATTTTATTAGTCGTCGAGCTATGAATATTGATAGTCTTGGCGAAGGGAAGATTGAAATGCTTTTTGATAATAAATTGGTGGTAAATATTGCTGATTTGTATTCGCTTACTTATGAAAAGCTAATTGGACTTGAGAAAGTAATTGATGTTACTGATGAGAAACAAAAGAAAATATCTTTCAGAGAGAAGACAGTAGAAAACATCCTAAATGGAATAGAACAATCTAAGAAAGTTTCTTTTGATAAAGTACTGTTTGCGATGGGAATTCGTTTTGTAGGTGAAACCGTTGCAAAGAAACTGGTTTCGCATTTTCGTAATATCGATGCTCTGAGAGTTGCTACATTAGAAGAATTGACTTCGGTTGAAGAGATAGGTGAAAAAATAGCACAATCTTTACTTCAATATTTTAATGACCCTATGCACATTCAGCTGATTGAGCGCTTGCAAGCTGCAGGATTGAAGTTTGTTATGACTGATGACTTTCAACAAATATCCATTGCATTAGAAGGGAAATCTTTAGTTGTTAGTGGAACTTTCAGTCAAAGCCGCGATTATATTAAGCTCTTAATACAGCAGCATGGAGGGAAAAACGTGAGTTCGATTTCATCTAAAACTGATTTTGTGTTAGCAGGCGATAATATGGGCCCTGAAAAACTTAAGAAAGCAGAGAAGCTTAATATTACTATCATTTCGGAGGAAGATTTTATGAAGATGATAGAGTAATAATGTAGTTAGAGGTTAAAGTTTTGAATTAGTATAATTTTTTTCAGTTTCATTCGCTATTAGTATTAATTATGGGTATTGTTATCAGGCAGAGTATTAAGGGATCGGTAGTCACCTATGTGGGAGCTTTTTTGGGTTTTCTCACTACTGCATTTATTGTAACCTATTTTCTTACTCCTGAGCAATTTGGTCTTACTCGCGTCTTATTTGAAGCTGCTAGTTTGGTGGCTGTTTTCGCACAATTAGGCTTGTCGAGTTCTTCATTAAAGTTTTTCCCTCAATTTAAAACAGAAGATCAAAGGAATCATGGGTTTTTCTTTTATCTTATTATTATTCCAATAATTGGATTTATTGTTTTTGGATTGTTATATATTTTGCTTCAGCCTCAGCTTTCCAATTACTTCTCTGAGAAATCACCGCAGTTTGTAGATTACTTTTATTGGGTCATCCCTTTTGCTTTTTTCATGGTTTACATGATTGTTTTTGAGAACTATGCTGCAATACTTTTGCGTATTGTTGTTCCTAAAATCATAAGAGAAGTAATTGTAAGGGTACTTACCATTGTTTTGTTTGTGATGTTTTATTTTGGATTCATAAGTATGAATTTGTTTGTAGGACTTTTCATTGCCATTTATGGTTTCGCTTTATTGCTTAATGTGATTTATATATTTAAGATTAGTCCTGTTTTTCTGAAGCCTGATTTCAAATTCATCACCCCTGAGTTGAAGCGTCAGATGATTAAATACTCACTTTTTGTTATAATAGCTTCAATTGGGACAAGTGTGGTTGCTAAAATTGACACTTTTATGGTTTCGGCATCCATAGGGCTAAAAGCTACTGCTGTGTATAGTGTTGCTTATTTCATGGCTAATATTATTGAAATTCCCGCACGTTCAATTCTTGCTATCACATATCCAATTGTTTCGGAAGCAATGAACAAAAATGAATGGGGTAATATAAATGGAATGTATAAAAGGGTTTGTCTTAATCAGCTGCTTATAGGTTGTTTGATATTTATTGTGTTATGGGTAGGAGTGGATGATATTTTTCGGATTATTCCCAATGGCGATATATATGCGCAGGGGAAATATGTGATACTATTTATCGGCATAAGCAAGCTATTTGATGTTGCAACCGGTTTTAATGCTACTATTTTAATGCTATCGCGATATTATTATTATATGCTTTTCTTTATCTTTTTCCTTTCAGGGCTTACTATTGCCACGAATATTTGGCTCATTCCCCTGTATGGCATAAACGGGACTGCCATTGCAACAGCTATTTCGATTTTTATGTATAATGCCTGCCTGACTTTCTTTATTTGGTGGAAACTAAAATCGCAACCCTTTTCTTTTAATATGCTGAAGATTGTAGCTGTATTTCTACTTACCTTAACAGCTAATTACTTTTTCTTTCATATAAATAATCCTTTTCTTGATGGTATTGTTAGGGTAAGCGTTTCAATAATATTGTTCGGCGGCACGATATTTATTTTTAAGGTTTCTCCGGAAATGAACGATTTAATTAAATCATCCCTTAAGAAAGGCGCTTTTGCAAAGTTGAATATATTTAATAAAAGAAAATAAGAGTAGTTGATAAGGAAGTCTCTTGATAATTCAACCCTCAACTGAAATAAATTTGTAATTTTGCCCAATAATTAAATCCTTTCATGAAATTCTCCACTATACAAACAATTTTATCACGGCCGCTTTCATCAAAACATAAGCTGAAAACACTTTTTCGGTTTTTTAAATGGGGTTTGATTAATAAATTTGAAACCAAAAACTTAGAGTATAATTATATTGGCAGCACAAAACTAATCATAAAGAAAGGTTTTTCTTCTGCTGAGCTTCAATATTACACCGGTTTGTTCGATTTCGTTGAAATGGGCTTTCTGCTTCATTTTCTTCGTAAGGATGATGTATTTGTTGATGTCGGGGCTAATGTTGGTGTCTACAGTTTATTGGCTTCGGGCCACATCGGAGCTAAAACAATTGCTTACGAACCTGTTCCTTCTACCTTCAATTATTTAAAGGAAAACATCGAAATTAATAATTTACAGCATAATGCAACTTTGATGAACATTGGTATAGCAGATACAGTGGGTTCTCTTTCGTTTACAAGCAAACTTGGGGCTGTGAATCATGTGTTGTCTGCTAATGAAACTTCAGAATCGTGTATTGAGGTCCCGGTGGATACTTTAGACAATACATTAATAGGAATTAATCCCTCATTAATCAAAATAGACGTGGAGGGATACGAAACCATGGTGATTAAAGGTGCTTTTAATACATTAAAAAAGCCTTCGCTCAAAGGAATTATCATTGAATTGAATGGGCTTTCTAATGACTTTGGTTTTGACGAACACAAAATTCATGAAAGGATATTGGAAGAAGGTTTTACTTCTTATAGCTACGATCCTTTTCATAGAAAATTAGTTGAAATAAAAGGAATTGGAACTGATAACACCATTTATCTGAGAGATTTGGATTTTGTTAGAGAAAGAATTTCCTCTGCTCCTTTAGTTAATGTTTTTGGCTCTTCATTTTAATATTTAACTATACATAACATCGATCTTGTTTTTGAAATGCGACTTAATATAAGTTTGAACTTATTAGTATTATTATGACATTTAAGGAATTTAAAACCAACATTAGAAAGAAATTGGGCTGGGTTGGACTTGCTGAGTTTACCGACGACCCCCTTGCTTCCAACTCACTTGATAGTTGGAACGCTCTTTTTAATAACGAACGCTTTCTGAAAAGTTACATCGAGCCTGTCAGAATTGCTTTTTATGCTGAAATGGTGGAGAAGATAAATCAAAGTTCGATTCTTGAAAATGCAAATTCAGTAATTGATATTGGTTGTGGAACAGGGCATTTGTTAAGTGAAATTCAAAAACATCATCCCAAATTAAAAATAACAGGTTCCGATTTTTCGGAACAAGCGCTTGTGGTTGCCCGAAAAACGATTCCTGAGGCTGCTTTTTTATCATGCGACATTTATAATGTTCCCGAAAATCTCTTACATCAATTCGATGTTGTTATTTGCACCGAAGTGCTTGAGCATTTATTATATCCCGCGCAAGCATTAAGCAATCTTATTTCTTTGCTTAAAGGCGGGAAAGGAAGTTTGATACTTTCGGTGCCTAACGGAAGACGCGATACTTCTGAGATTCATATTAATTTCTGGAGCCCTGAAAGCTGGAAGGCTTTCGTTGAGGAAAGTTGCAAGCAAATGAATGCTGAATTTTTGCTCATCGAAAAAGGAATGACCAATCTGGCACTGATACGATTGCTGTAATAATCAAAACAAAAAGCAGATGAGATTAATCTTTATAAGTTCATGGTTTTCTGAGAACATGGGCTATGCCGAAAACTTTCTACCAAAGGCTTTTGCGAAATTGGGGCATGAAGTGCATTTAGTGACTTCAACTGCTCAGGTGTATTATAATTCGAAAGACTATAAGAAAACCTATGAACCATTTATTGGGAAGAACATTCTTGATGAAGGCGTTAAAATGGTTGATGGTTTTACTTTTCACCGTTTGCCGTTTAGCAAACCATTAATTGGGAATACTCCCATCATTACTGGGCTTTACGATTATCTTATGAAACTTAAGCCCGACATCATTCAAACTTTTGAAGTGACATCGAGGAATACTTATAACGCAGCTCAGTTTTGCAAAGAAAATGGAGTGAGTTTTTTCACCGAAAGTCATGTGCATGCATCTGTTTTTAATAGCAATGATTGGTCGGTGAAGATTGAAGAATACGTTAATCGTGTTCATCGTAATTTGAAGTTAATTAATGAAATGACCGTAATACATTATCCCATTGCTAAGGATGTTTTGGATATTTCGATGGATCATTTCAAGATTCCTATTCAAAAGATTAAAATGCAATCGTTAGGAGTTGATGCCGATTTGTTTTTTCCATATAATGAAACACTGAAAGAAGAGAGGGGGCAACTAAGAGTAGCCCTTGGTTTCGAAATGGATGATATTGTTTGTGTGTATACCGGAAGGTTTACTGAAGATAAAAATCCTCTTTGTCTGGCTCAAGCCGTTGATCATTTGCAAAATTCAGGGGAGACGAAATTTAAGGCTTTGTTTGTTGGGAGTGGCACCGACGAAAACTTAGCCGCCATTTCGAGCATGAAAGGATGCAAAATTCACTCTTTTGTGAAGGTCGACAAGCTGCCACCTTTCTATAGAGTGGCTGACATTGGTGTTTGGCCCAAACAGGAGTCTACAAGTCAGCTGGATGCTATGGCTTCGGGATTGCCTACCATTGTAAGCAACAAGGTGAAAGTGACCGATCGTATTGATGGCAATGGATTTCTTTATGAAGAAAACAATCATATCGATTTGGCAAATAAAATACTTCTTCTGAAAGATGCAACGCTCAGAGCACAAATGGGTGCAGTTGGCATTGGAAAAATTAAGACTATCTATAGTTGGGAAGCCATTGCAAACCATCGTTTGCTCGACTACATCGATAGCATCTAACATAATTTAGCATAAAAAAAGAATATGAAAAAAGTAATTTCAGTTGTAGGAGCTCGTCCTAATTTCATGAAGGTTGCTCCGATACATAAAGCCTTTGCAGCTTACAGCGACTTGGTGCAGCATTTAATTTGCCACACAGGTCAGCATTACGATAAAGCAATGTCGAAAGTGTTTTTCGATGAATTGGAAATGCCCCAACCTGCATTTTATCTTGGCATAAGTTCGGGTTCGCAAATCGAGCAAATTGCCAACATCATGCTGGCTTTTGAGAATATTCTGAAACAAGAAAAACCCGATTTAATTATTGTGGTGGGCGATGTCAATTCAACTATTGCCTGTGGCTTGGTGGCTTCGAGGCTTGGCATTAAGATAGTGCATGTGGAAGCAGGACTAAGAAGTTTCGATCGTGAAATGCCTGAAGAAGTGAACCGTTTGCTCACCGATGCTCTTGCCGACCACTTGTTTGTAAGCGAACCTGCCGGATTGCTAAATCTCAAACATGAAGGCGTTTCTGATGCAAAAATATCATATGTAGGCAATGTTATGATAGATAGTTTGGTGGCTTACCTTCCAAAAATTAATGCATCAAACATACTAAATGAATTTAAGTTAACAGCCGACAAATATGTGCTGGTGACCATGCATAGGCCCAGCAATGTTGATGATAAAGAATCGCTGCTCGAAATTGTTGATTTCCTGAACGATATTGCAGCGATGCGAACGGTAGTTTTTCCCATACATCCGCGAACGCGCAACCACCTAAAGGCTTTTAATCTTGATGAAAGTTTGCATAACAACATCATCGTTTGCGATCCTTTGGGTTATACCGACTTCATGTGTTTGGCAAAAAACTCTGAACTTGTTGTGACCGATAGCGGCGGCATTCAGGAAGAAACCACTTTCTTGCAAAAGCAATGCATTACGGTTCGCAACAATACGGAGCGGCCCGTGACAGTTACTTTGGGGACCAATCAGCTTATTGGCACCAATATGCAAGAAGTTAAAACAGCCGTGATGGAGGTTTTCGGTGGGAAAATAAAATCGGGCAGCATCCCCGAATTGTGGGATGGTATGACAGCAAAACGAATTTGTGCGATTTTAATGGAAAAGTTTCTGTAGAGAACACAATTTAAGACTTGCAGACCCTAATTCTGAACGAATTATTTCTGTCGCATCCTTTCAATTTTAAAAAACACTACATCATTTCTTCTAGCTGAGGGTCCCAAGCACCGCACTCGTTTTTCACGTAATAGCTTTTGGTTTTGTCGTTAGCATCTATCACCTTCATGCCACACATGGGTGGGGAGTAGAAATGCACCGAAACGGCATAATCGTCATGAGGGTTTTCTATAACATGAAAAATGCCTTTTGGAACTTCGGCAATGGTGTTATTAATAAGTTCGATGCTGTCAATTTGTTCAAGATTGTCGTTATACAACACATTGTTGGCTTTGCCCGATACCGAATAAACGCATCCGAACGAAGCGCCATGATTGTGTATATTGCTTGATTGTTCGGGTTTCCAATTCATCACTATCACTTCAAAATTATCGGAGCGGAAGGCACATTTGCGTCCGTAAGGCAGGTCGCTAGGGTAGAGGAGATGGCTTTCCACATCGTTTATGTCGAAGTTGAATTGTTCAATAAGGGCTTTGAAATCAGCAGGTCCGTTTATGTTGTGCTTGTTCATAGTGAAGAGACTGTCGATGCTTTCTAGTTTTTGGTCTAAGGTCATGTGCTTGCAATTAAGGATAATTTTTCGGCAAATATAATAAAAACTGAATAGCTAAATATTGTTTACATTATGCTATTTTCCCCCTTGGGTCTTGAGTCTTTCCCTTTCTAATAGCCAAAATCACTAAATTGCCAAATCGCCAAAACGCCAAACATGATATCTAGTCCTTTCTCTCTCATGCTTTTCTTCTAGCTAATTTAACCCATAAAGTGCTTTGAAATAGATTCGAATGCCAATGTCATATAAAACAGAAAGTGCAACCGGGCAAACGTTGCACTTTCAAAAATTATTCAGCAGAAAAACGTCGAAATAAAGCAAAAGAATCGAGCCCTACTGTATGATTCTTCCGCCGAATGGTTCAGATGACGGCCCTTTACCTGCACCGTTACTCGCGGTAACTTTTATCCAAATGGGAACATTTAGATAGGCATCAGGAATAACAATTCTTACTGAAGCAGATGTAAAAGAAGTTGTTGGTTCTTCTATTATAATATACTTCGAAGCATCCAAAGGAGCATCTTTAGTAATCTTAATTATGTAGCTTAAAGCCCTAGCAGTAGGATCATAGCGAACTTCGCATTGTTTTGCGTATTCACTTTGAAACATTTTGCAATTCTCCACTTTGTCAGGAGGCGTCTGATCGGGGACTACGGCTAGAGTTGAAGAGAAGCCTAAATCTGCCCACTTGGAAGTGTTTCCAGGATAGACCTCTTCTACCTTTTTAGCCGCAGCATTATAAGCATCGCATCCATCCTTGTTGTCCTGTTTAACTTGGTCGGTAGAGACTAAGGCTTCATCGTGTTTAGTTTTCTGATTCACTATGGATGTGCCTATCGCTTCACCGGCGGCTATTAAGCCTGCTGACAGGGCTACAATAGAAGGATTCGTATCATCAGCAAGTTTGCCCCCTGCTGATAATAACATAGCTTCATTATCTGAAACTTTGCTCCTTGTGCTTGCTTTTTTAATATGTGGTTCTTTATGTTGTGCCATAATATTAAAGGTTTTGGTTAATTATTATCTGTTCACTCGGGTTTTAATTCATTTTTACAAACAACAGGCTTAATCTATAAGCAATGAATTGCAATAATTATTCTCAGCATTATTCCTCAAAAACAGTGGTTTGGTTTTTGGATCGCTCTGATAGGAATTGTATGGATAGTAATTATGGCTATTATAAAATGTATTATTCTTTGATGCTGTGTTATTGTTACTCATCAAGAAAGAATTCAAAAATAGTGTGGCTGCATTAAGGCGCCGCAGTCTTTCGGTGAATTGCCGCAGTCCTTCGGTGAATTGCCGCAGTCTTTCGGTGAATTGCCGCAGTCCTTCGGTGAATTGCCGCAGTCCTTCGGTGAAGCGCCGCAGTCTTTCGGTGAAGCGCCGCAGTTCTGCATTAAGGCACCGCAGTCCTACATTAAGGCACCGCAGTCCTTCGGTGAAGTGCCGCAGTTCTGCATTGGACTTATGTTTTAAAACAAAGGGGCAATATGTAATGAAAATGGTCTCTCCATGACGAGATACAATTTGTGTTGATTTCTGAAATGATTTTTTAAAAGAAGATGGAAGATAAGAATGGATAATTGATTCCCCTTCCCGAATATTTTCAGGTTCACCTCTTGAGATTTTCAGGCTATCATCATCAAAACAGCCAATTCTAGAGGGCAATTTCTTTAATATGGAATTACATCCACTCATAATTAATTACGATGCTACAAAGTTAAGCAATATTATTATACTTACAACGATTTATATTGATTACACGAAAAAATATTTTTACAGCAACAAAAAAATATCTCCCAACCCCCTTTAAATTCAGAAATAATATTTAATTTTGACAAAAAAAATATCATGAAAGCAATTAAACACTTTTCAATTTTCTTGCTGTTGTCACTGGCCTTTAGTGTATCAGCACAACTAACATGGACACAAAAAGCAAACTTTTCTTCGGGACGCTATGAGGATTTTGGAGTCTCGCTGGGAAATTGTGGATATATCGGAACAGGATATAGCACTTCGCAACAGTCCGATTTTCGGCAATATAATGTTGTTACTGACAGTTGGACTCAAAAACAAAGTCTAGCAACGGCAAGAGATAAAGCAACGGCTTTTTCTATCAATGCTTATGTTTATGTTGGATTAGGCTACTACAGTTCCGTCTTAAATGACTTCTGGAAATATGACACCACTGCAAACACCTGGTCGGCCATTGCTCAATTTCCCGGCTCAAGCCGAGCAAGTGCATCTTCTTTTGTAATTGGTAATTATGCTTATGTTGGTTTAGGTCAGGTTTCGGTTTCAAGCTATTTAAGCGATTTTTATCGCTACGACCCACAAACCAATACTTGGACAAGCGTAGCTAGCTTTCCGGGAGGGGTGCGTTGTGGAGCTTTCTCCTTTGCCATTAATGGGAAAGGCTATGTTGGATGTGGTTACAGCAATACTGGAACTCCTATATATTATGGCGATTTCTGGGAATATGATCCTATTGCCAATACTTGGACACAAAAGGCTGATTTCGCCGGTGGCCCCCGTTGGTATGGAGTAGGTTTGACCGTTGGGAATAGGGGATATGCTGGCACAGGGCTAAATTCGACCACTACCTATTTTAGCGACCTTTGGCAATACACTCCATCCACCAATTCGTGGCAACTCATGAACACCCCCGACGCATTTATGCGCTGGGCTGCCGCATCATTTAGCATAGGCAACAAAGGTTATATCGGAACGGGCTATTATTCAACCTCTGTCTTGTTGAACGATTTATGGGAATTCGTACCCTTCGATGTTGCCATTACTGAGAGCCACAATTCGGAAGTCAATGTGAGCATTATAAACAATCAGCTTCATGTTTTTGGAATAAAATCAAGCGATATCATTAAAAATATTCGCCTTGTTGAACCTTCCGGAAAACAAATTAAACAATGGAAATATGAAGAAGGTGCTGTTTATGATGTGTCGCAATTTTCATCAGGAATTTATTTAGTTCAAATTGAGATGAACTCAGGAAACAAAGTTGTGAAGTTGATGAAATAAGAAAATTAATTAATCATGAAAAAATATACAGCAATGAAAACAATTAAACACGTAATCTTTATTTGGCTTTTGGCAATCACCATAGATGCGTCGGCTCAACTCATTTGGGCTCAGAAAGCCGATTTCTTTTCGAACCGCTACGAAGCTTTTGGTTTCTCAATCGGTAATTATGGATACATCGGAAGCGGCCACAACGGCGTTTCCGACCAAATCGACTTCCGTCAATGGGACCAATTGAACAATGTTTGGACACAAAAAGCAAACTTTCCCTCAACAGGTCGCTCTAAATCGGTAGGCTTCTCTATTGGCACCAACGGATATGTGTCTGCCGGAGGAAGTTCACCCGTGCTGAGCGACACTTGGGAATACTCTTCCGTTTCCAACACCTGGACACAAAAGGCAAACATCCCCGTTTCGAGGTCAAACCATAGTGCATTTGTCATAGGTAACTACGCTTATGTGGGATTAGGACAGCAAAGCAATACAGGCTATCTGAACGACTTTTATCGTTTCGATCCTGTGGCAAATACATGGACGTCTATCGCAGCTTTCCCTGGTGCTGCACGTTGTGGTGCATCCACTTTTGCGATAAATGGGAAAGGATATGTAGCAAATGGGTTTAGTAGCAACGATGGTGTTATAATTATATTTTATAAAGATTTATGGGAATATAATCCAGCAACAAATTCATGGACACAAAAGGCCGATTTTGGAGGAGGAAAACGTTGCGCAAGCGTAGGTTTGGCTGTCAATAATATAGGCTTCGTGGGTGCAGGATATGATTCAACATATATAGGAGTAGGTGATATATGGTCATATAATCCATTGAGCAATGCATGGCAACTCAGGAATTGTTTCGATAAAAACGATCGCTTCTATGCAGTTTCATGGGCAATTGGCAACAGAGGTTATATTAGCACAGGATATCAATCATCGGCAAGCTCACCCATAAAAGACTTATGGGAATTTACACCTCCAAATGACACCCTTCCAACCGTAATTACGAATCAGGCCAGTTCTGTTGGAATAAATTCAGCAGTTTGTGGAGGAGAAGTGTATTTCGATGGAGGCTATCCCGTAACAGCAAGAGGGGTATGTTGGAATACTTTGCCAAGTCCAACTACTTCAAATACTTATACATCGAATGGAACAGGTATAGGGTCGTTCTTTAGCAACCTAACAGGATTAAGTGCAAGCACGGCTTATTACGTTAGAGCCTACGCAACCAACATAATGGGCACTGTTTATGGAAACGAAGTTACTTTTACTACTACAAATGTAGGAATTGATGAAAATAACCCCTCAAATATTAAGGTTTCTATTGTGAATAATCAAGTTTTGGTGTTTGGAGCAAAGTCAACAGAAAATATTAAAACAATTCGAATGATAGAACCTTCCGGAAAACTTATCTCTCAATGGAAATATGAATCAAATGCTTCTTATGATGTAACTAATTTAAAATCAGGAATTTATTTTATTCAATTGGAGTTAGACACAGCGCTAATTGTTGTGAAAGTACTGAAATGAAAATAAAGAAGAAAATCAATTTTAACCCATAAAGCTTACTCTCAGGAAATTATTATTGAAGAACTTTCGAAATAATAAGTTTCATGTTGTTTTTTTTATATTTTTGTTCGAAACTTTTGAGTCAGATAAAATGCCAATAACCCAAACTAATGCCGCATTTTACTGATGAGAAACAAAAACATTTTAATTAATTAATTTTTTTTCCACTATGAACATTTTTGTTAGCAATCTTAATTTTAAAGCCACTGTAGCCGATTTACAACAGATTTTCGAAGGTTATGGCGAAGTAACATCCGCAAAAATCATCAAAGACCGCAACACCGGTCGTAGCAAAGGTTTTGGATTTGTAGAAATGCCCGATGATGCACAGGCGCAACAAGCAATGAGTGAACTAAATGGTGCAACATTTTACGACAGAGAACTTAGGGTGTTCGAAGCAAAACCAATCGAAGAAAAAGATCAGAAATCAAATGTAGATTCTGAAAATTAAGATTTTATTCTAAGGGAATGCACAACACTTTCGAGGCTATCTTAATAGGGTAGCCTCTTTAGTTTTCACGAATTCAATTAAATATAAATACGGGGATAAATTCATTACCAAATCCCGAAATATTTCATAATTTTACCGCCCTAAGTAATAATAAAATAAAATTAAAGGATGAAATCTTATGTTTTACTCGACATACTCCGAATAATAAAATATTCAGATGTAATTGGAAATAAAAATGCCAGCTTTCGCTATGCAAAGCCTATTGAAGATGCTGATGAAAACTCAGTAATCTGCATCGAACCTGGAAATAAGCTCAGAGATGAGTTGATAAGGTCATCCCTGGCCTCAATAATAATAACTGATGACATTCTTAGCCTAGATAATTTGAATCTGAATTCGAAATGCGTTATATTAACAGAAAATCCGCGAAACGAATTTCTTAGAGTCATTAGTGCGCTGTTATTAGAACGGCCAAAAAAAGGAGTTCATGAATCAGCAGTAATTCATAAAAAAGCGTCTATCCAAATTGAAGTATCAATAGGCCCTAATTCATATATTGGTAAATGCAGTATTGGCAAAGGAAGCATCATACAGGGGAATTGCTATATCCATGATAACACTATAATTGGAGAAGACGTTAAAATTCAGGCTGGGGTTGTAATAGGTTCTGAAGGTTTTTGCAATATAAGGAATTACGAAGGAGAATTAGAATCACGACCCTTCATTGGAGGAGTTATAATAGAAGATAATGTTGATATAGGTGCTAATACCTGCATTGACAGAGGTACTATCGGAAATACAATAATAGGGCAGGGTGCGAAAATCGACAAATTTGTTCAAATTGGCTACAATGCTGTAATTGGAAAGCATTCGGAAATAAAAGCAAGCGTAAAAATAAACAACAGCGTAGTTATCGAAGACTACGCTGTTGTATCAGCATCTAAATAAATTTAAAACGCTATAAAAAAAGAAGAGGCTGTCACCGACAGCCTCTTCTTTTTTATTTTACTTGGTCAACAATTGCTTTAAAAGCATCTGGCTTATTTAAAGCAAGGTCGGCAAGAACTTTGCGATTAATTTGTATGTTATTTTTAATCAACTTATCCATGAAAACAGAATATGACATTCCATATTCTCTAACACCTGCATTGATTCTCACTATCCATAAGCTACGGAAGGAGCGTTTTTTGGCTTTACGGTCGCGATATGCATAACCCAAACCTTTTTCTAACTGATTTTTAGCAACGGTATAAACGTTCTTTTTGCGTCCAAAATAACCTTTGGTTTGATTAAGGACTTTTTTTCTACGCGCTTTCGACGCGACTGAATTTACTGATCTTGGCATAATTCATTGTTTTTTTACTTTAGCGGTCCTAATTTAAAGGACACTTTTGGCTAAAAGTAATGGTTAATAATAATTTAACTTTGAAGCATTTGTCTAACATTTCTCGCATCTGCTTTGTCAACTATTGCTATATACGTAAGATTACGTTTTTGCTTAGTTGTCTTTTTGGTCAAGATGTGACTTTTGTAGGCATGCTTTCTTTTAATTTTACCAGTACCGGTTAGTACAAACCGTTTTTTAGCACTGGATTTCGACTTCATCTTTGGCATCTTTCTGTAGTTTATATTAATTCAAAAATTTATTTCTTTTTCACAGGAGTCATAATCATTATCATTCGCTTCCCTTCCAATTTTGGTAGGTGCTCAGGTTTGCCATAATCAGCTAATTCCTGCGCGAATTTCAACAGAACAATTTCTCCCTGTTCTTTATACACAATAGACCTTCCTTTAAAAAACACATCCACTTTAACTTTATCCCCGTCTTTTAAAAACTTCATGGCATGATTTAGTTTAAAGTTGAAATCATGGTCATCAATATTGGGCCCTAGCCTAATTTCCTTTAAAGTAACCTTAGCTGTTTTAGCTTTAATTTCTTTTTGCTTCTTTTTAAGCTCATAAAGGAATTTTTTATAATCAATAATTTTGCAAACTGGCGGGTTAGCAGTGGGTGAGATTTCAACTAAGTCCAACTCAAGACTTGTAGCTAATGCCATTGCATCCCGAAGATTGAAAATGCCGGGTTCTAAGTTTTCACCTACCAATCGAACCATTGGCGTAGTAATTAAGTGATTAATCTTGTGAAGCTCTTCTTTTTTTCGTGCAGCTCCTCTGTAATTACCGGTCGAATTATTACTTTTCGGCCTATAAGGGAATTTAGTTGCTATAATGTCTCCTTTTCTAAATGTGAATATTATGTTTATTAATCAAAATTGTGTCATTTGTTTAATCTCGTTCTCAATGTGTGCCACAAATTCTACAACACTCATTGTCCCAATATCGCCCTGAGTATGCTTACGAACAGAAACCATATTTTCTTTTTCTTCATTTTCCCCAACAATCAACATGTAAGGAATCTTCTTTAATTCAGCATCACGAATTTTCTTTCCAATTTTCTCACTCCTGTCATCAATTTGGGTGCGAATTTCGGAAATATTTAATAACTGTAAAAGTTTTTCTGCATAAATCTGATATTTCTCACTGATGGGTAATATAATTGCTTGATCAGGAGTTAGCCATAAAGGGAAGTTTCCGGCGCAATGTTCAATTAAAACCGCAACAAATCTTTCCATAGATCCAAAAGGAGCTCTATGTATCATTACAGGTCTGTGTTTAAGATTATCACTTCCAGTATACTCAAGTTCAAAACGTTCAGGTAAGTTATAATCAACCTGAATAGTTCCTAATTGCCACTTTCTGCCAATAGCATCCCTAACCATGAAATCCATTTTAGGGCCATAAAATGCAGCTTCTCCTTCAACAATTATTGTTTTGAGCTCTTTTTCTTGAGCAGCCTCTAAAATTGCTTGCTGTGACTTTTCCCAGTTTTCATCACTGCCAATATATTTTTCTTTATTATTAGGATCACGTAAAGATATTTGTGTTACGAAATCTTTAAAATCAAGGGCTTTAAATATGTAAAGAATGATATCAATAACTTTGATGAACTCATCTTTAACTTGATCAGGACGGCAAAATATATGTGCATCATCTTGAGTGAATCCTCTAACTCGGGTAAGACCATGAAGTTCACCGCTTTGTTCATAACGATATACTGTTCCAAACTCAGCTAAACGCAGTGGAAGTTCTTTATATGAATGGGGTTTGTGTGCGTAAATCTCGCAATGATGAGGGCAATTCATTGGCTTTAAGAAAAATTCTTCTCCTTCAACTGGGGTAGTAATTGGACGAAATGAATCCTGTCCATATTTTTCATAATGACCTGAAGTTACATAAAGTTCTTTATTGCCGATATGTGGTGTTATAACAGGAACGTATCCTGCTTCGCGCTGAACTTTTTTAAGAAATTGTTCTAGCTTTTCACGTAATTGAGCACCACGAGGTAACCAAAGAGGGAGACCCTGACCAACTTTTTGAGAAAAAGTAAACAATTCAAGTTCTTTTCCTAGTTTACGATGATCGCGTTTTTTTGCTTCTTCTAATAAGATTAAATAATCAGTAAGTTCCTTTTGTTTTGGGAATGAAATGCCATATAAACGAGTAAGTTGTTTGCGTTTTTCATCACCTCTCCAATATGCACCGGCAACACTCATAACCTTAACAGCTTTTATAAAACCTGTGTCAGGAATGTGTGGCCCACGACATAAATCAGTGAAATTTCCAGAATGATAAAATGTAATCTGACCATCGGTCAAGTCATTTATTAATTCTAGTTTATATGGATCATCTTTTTCTTTGAAATATTTTATCGCATCATCTTTGCTCACAACTTTGCGAATATATTGATTTTTGTTACGAGCTATTTCAAGCATTTTATCTTCAATTGCTTTGAAATCATCACTTGATATAACTTTTTCGCCAAGGTCAATGTCGTAATAAAATCCGTTTTCAATATCAGGACCAATGCCAAATTTAGCTCCAGGGTAAATTGCTTCAACTGCCTCAGCCATTAAGTGTGCAGAAGAATGCCATAAAGCTGATTTTCCTTCTTCACTATCCCAAGTGAGCAACTGCAAACTTGAATCTGAATTTATAGGTAGAGTTGCATCGCAGACAATATTATCAATTTTTGCTGCTAACACATTTCGTGCAAGTCCTTCACTAATAGTGCGGGCAATCTCCAAAGCGGTGATTCCGCTTTCGTATTGCCTAACTGAATTATCGGGTAGGGTAATATTAATCATTTGCATTTAAAAAGAGGTGCAAAGATATGAAATTATATCATGCATGCAATTTTTTGTAGGATGAATAAAGAGAATCAAGTTGTTTTGCTGAAATATTTATGTTTAATGACTCCTATAATTGGGGGGAGAATTGAAATAAAAATAATCAATACTATAACTAAACTGAAATTCTTTTTAACAATCTCAGTGCCTCCAAACAGATACCCAAACCAAATAAAGATATTTACCCATAAAATATTACCAATAACACTGAAACTTAGAAAACGTAAATAGGTCATGCTTCCTACACCCGCTACAAAAGGAGCAAATGTACGAATGATTGGCATGAATCGGGCTATAATGATAGTTTTACCACCATGCTTTTCGTAAAAGCTATGTGTTTTGTCAAGGTACTTTCGCTTGATTAAACGATAATCTTTCTCATATACTTTCTTTCCTAAAAACTTTCCAAAGAAGTAGTTAGAGTTATCACCAAGGAAAGTTGCAGTCATCAATACAAATATCAAAAAGAAAACGTTGAGTGGTTCTCCTTCCATTGCTGCAATAGAACCAGCAGCAAACAGGAGCGAATCACCTGGTAAAAAAGGGGTAACAACCAAGCCTGTTTCACAAAAGACAATTAGGAAAAGTATAAGGTAAGTCCATGTTTGATAATTACTAACTATTTCAAACAAATGCCTATCGATATGTATTATAAAGTCAATAAGGATTTTGATGTATTCAATCATTCAGATAAATTTGCGGCAAAGATAGTGGAAAATTCAAACTTCAAACGGTAGCCATTGGCATTATGCTGTTAAACCTGATATTTACCTCATATTATTTGGTGTTGATTCTATCTAACCAGTCCAAATATTTCCCATTGATATACTGATTCAAATCGCCCTGAACCTTTTCATCTGAAAAAAGTTCCACTTTGGCTCCTGCTTTCTTTAGTTTCTCAACTAATTCGAGAATGGAGGAATAAGGATAATTGGCATTGCTTTTTTCGTGATAAATAAATATAGGTATCCCTTTGAATATCTTTAAGTTTTGTGGGTCGGTGAAATCGGGATAGCCTTTTCCGAAATATTTATTAGCCAAATTTGGATTGAAAGAAAAAACAGCTAGAGCTTTAAATTGTTTTGGGTTTTCCATATAGGTGCGAAACACCCCATATCCACCCATCGAAAATCCACTCAACACTATGCCTGTTGAATCGATAGGGTAATTTGCTTTGACATCAGCAATGGCCTCTGCAATATCTGTCTGGGCGCTATCGATTACATAGCAGTTCTCAGTACCCCGTGCAAATGGTGCTATCTCAATATAGCTTCCATTGCTGCGATTAGCTGTCTTCAGAACATTTCTATCATCTTCACCACTATTGTGAAGATACACTAAGAGAGGATAAGTATTTTTACGGTTGAACCCATTTGGAGTCTTAACACTATAGGGTTGAAGTGTTGAGTCGATAGACGATGTGAAAGCACGTCGTTGTATGCCCTGTTTGTCGGCAATCACATCCTTTCCTTTCATAGCGGCATCCAGTAACTCGATAAAGTAGGTGTAATTTAATCGGAAATAGGCAGCGGTTTCGTATTTCTTTAGCTGCCTTTTCGAATCGGCGAGGTTTTTCAAATGATAGCGAAGTGTGGTGACGCTGCCTTCAGCCAGTTTAGGTTTTAACTTGTCTATTTGCATCGAAATTCTAAAGAAATCGGATTGAGGCATGATGGTTATCCCATTTTCCCCGCTCATAGAATAACGGTTTCCTGCCCATTTAACAAGATAGCCTGCTGGTGGCAATTCCTGTGTGCGGATAGGAAATTGTTGTTTGCTCAACTCGGGGTTGAGGGTTAAGTCAATCAATCGGGCAGTGGCTCTTTCGCCTTCACCATAATGTATGAAAACAGAGACATCATCAGAATCTTTCTTGGACGAAAGCCCTGCAATTTGCAGATATACGGTGTCTTGTTTAGAAGCGTTGTTTTGAGTAAGAGAAGCAAACCATTGAAAGTCGTCTTTCAATGTTGGGGTTTGGAAGGTTACAGTAGCAAAGGCGTGCTTGCTCTGTTCGGAAAGAATGTTTTTATCGAACATCATATAATATTCATTTGCTTGCTTGTCGCCTATCCCTTTGATGAAGCACAAATTCATTCCAATTTGCTTCATCAGCCAAGGATGATAAGGATGAATTTCTTTCCAAGGGAGGAGTATCTCGTAGCCTGTCTTACCGTTCGATACTTTGGTGGCGAAGCTGGGATTGCGCAGAGGGTTTAGCACAAAGTCATTATCTTTATATATAATGACTTGCTTTTGCCACAATCTTTCGGGTTTCACTTGGGGTGAAAATCCAAGAATGTTGAATTCGTCGCTACTAACTTTATCGCCCTTTGGGTTAGCCAACAAAAGAGAAATGCCATCCCCATTCTGATAACCGAGGTCGCGCATGCTCACCTGATCGGTTTCAATTTCAACATATACATATAAGAAATCGCAAGTATAGGCCAGCCGATAGGAGGCTTTTATGTCGGGATTGCTCTTATCCGATTTATCAACTTTGGCAAACTCCCTCGCGGCTAAATCAGATAGGTCCTTGTCTAAAACACCATCTAACAATGGAGCCTTCTGGAGAAACGTTATACTTGGGATGTTGGTTTGAGCATTTGCAGAAACGAACAAATTAAAACAGCAAAAGAGGGTTACGATCAGTTTTTTCATGAGACTAATTTTTTGGTGAGCAAAAATAGAGAAATTTCGGCTTGACGTTTTAAGAAAAAACATTAATTTTTCTTAACAAATCATATTGCTCAAATCAGAAGGTCTTGATAGAGGCTCAGAATGATGCATTTTATCAGCCCTGCTTATGTTTTCAGCAACTAAACTTTGTGATGAATTTAGATGATTTGTCATGTCGGGATAAACCTTTTGGGGGATGTTTTGTTGAATTATTATAGCATTTTGATAGGGGAGGAGACACTTACATCTGCGTTTCTATCGAAATTTATATTATTTTTGTTCACTTTAATTCAACTATAAATGGAAAACAGCCGTATTAAAGCAATAGAGATTGCTACCAATCGCAATGGGAGTTCGCTTCCTTCGCCCACGTTTGAAAAAGTTTCTGCAATTTTCGGAGATATGACCTTTAACAGGGAGAGTATGCAGCAATTCATAAGTACTGAGGCTCATCGCAAGGTTTTGAATGCAATAGAGAAAGCCGAAAAGATTGACCGCAAGAGTGCCGATGAGATAGCTTCGGCTATGAAATCGTGGGCCATGTCGAAGGGGGCCACTCATTACACCCATTGGTTTCAGCCGCTTACAGGCAGCTCGGCCGAGAAACATGACTCTTTCTTTACGCTTGACGGTGATGGCAAAGCTGTGGAGTTTTTCGACGGCAGCAGTTTGATTCAGCAGGAACCCGATGCTTCGAGCTTTCCGAGCGGGGGCATACGGAATACTTTTGAGGCACGTGGTTACACGGCGTGGGATCCAACTTCCCCGGCCTTTATCATTGAGAAAACCTTGTGCATCCCTACGATATTTGTTTCTTACACCGGTGAAGCTCTTGATTATAAGGCGCCTCTGCTCAAGGCTCTCCATTTTCTTGATACAACGGCTACCGAAGTAGCCCAACTCTTCGATGCCGATGTGAAATGGGTTAAAGCCACCCTGGGCATCGAACAAGAGTATTTTCTGATTGACGAAGCCTTATTTCACGCTCGTCCCGACTTAAGCCTAACGGGCCGAACTCTTTTTGGACATGCCTCTGCTAAAGACCAACAGTTAGAGGACAATTATTTCGGAAGTATTCCCGAACGGGTAGTAAATTATATGAAAGATGTGGAGTATAATGCATGGTTGTTGGGCATTCCGTTGAGGACGCGCCACAACGAAGTGGCTCCTAATCAGTTCGAATGCGCTCCTTTGTTCGAGGAAATTAATTTGGCTATCGACCATAATGTTTTGTTGATGGATTTGATGAGCAAGATAGCTCGCAGGCATCATTTCAGGGTTTTGCTTCACGAAAAGCCCTATTCGGGGATTAATGGTTCGGGCAAGCATAACAATTTTTCGTTGATGACTGACAAAGGCGACAACCTCCTTTCGCCTGGAAAAACGCCCGAATCGAATTTGAAGTTTCTCACCTTTTTCCTGAACATCATCGAAGCCGTAAACACTAAGAATGATTTGCTTAGGGCTTCTATTGCTTCTGCTAGCAACGATTTGCGATTGGGCGGCAACGAAGCTCCTCCCGCCATAATGTCGGTGTTTATTGGAGAGCAGCTCACCCATATCTTAAATGCAATTGAGAAAAGTAAAGAGTCGATTTTGGGAAATAAATCCACTCGCAAGCATTTTAGTCTTGATATTTCGCACATTCCGGAGATATTGCTCGACAACACCGACCGCAACCGCACTTCTCCATTCGCTTTCACCGGAAACAAATTCGAGTTTCGTGCAGTGGGCTCCTCGGCAAATTCGGCCGCACCTATGATTGCCCTCGTTACGATGCTGGGTAGCCAATTGGCCGATTTTAAGGTGGAATTCGAAAAGCTGATTTCGCGGAACAACACCAAGGAAGATGCCATCTCAAAGATGTTGAGGAAGTATATAGTGTCGACCAAAAAAGTCAGATTCGATGGCAATAACTACAGTCAGGAATGGCTTGAGGAAGCAAATAGGAGGGGACTGTCCAATATTTCGTCGACGCCCGATGCATTGAAAGTGTTTGTCGACAAAGAGGTGGTGAAGATGTACGAAGCGGCGAATGTGCTGTCGCATCGTGAGTTGGAGGCTCGCATGGAGATAAAGCTCGAGAATTATTCAAAGAAAATACAAATCGAATCGCGCACCATTGGCGATTTGGCCATAAACCATATTTTGCCCGTAGCCATTCGTTATCAGAATATATTGATTGAGAACGTTAAAGGCCTGCAGAGTATTTTGCCAAACGAAAACCACAACGACTACGCAGTTGTGCAGATACAGAACATCAAAGACATCTCTGAGCATATAACGCAGATCCGATATCTTGTGAACGATATGATTGAAGCTCGCAAAGTGGCTAACCGTGTGGCCGACACCATGGAGAATGCCCGCTTGTATTGCACGACCGTATTGCCTTACTTCGATAAGATTCGCAGCCACACCGATAGCCTTGAGCTGATGGTCGACGACGTTTTGTGGCCTCTTCCCAAGTATCGCGAGCTCCTTTTTATTAATTAGGGGGTTAGGCTGAAGGCTTTTAGGCTGAAGGGGAAGAAGCTGTATGTACATCTCCGTAAATCTACATTAATATATAGAGTGCTATAAACATTCAAATTTGCTCCAATCTCTTGGAATTTTGAATTTGGAGCTTGGAATTTGGAATTTACACAGTAGAATTAGGGTCTTACATTCATTTGGGTTGTAAAGGCTGTTAAGCTGAAGGCTTTTAGGCTGAAGGGGAAGAAGCTGTATGTACATCTCCATAAATCTACATTAATATATAGAGTGCTATAAACATTCAAATTTGCTCCAATCTCTTGGGATTTTGAATTTGGAGCTTGGAATTTGGAATTTACACAGTAGAATTTGTGTCTTTTCCCCTGTTTTTTTGATTTGCAAACTTGTGATTTCCTCACTTTTTTTCCCGCTTTTTGCTTAGTGACTTCGAAAATCATCACAATAGCAAAATAAAATGCAATTTTAATAAGAAAACACCATCTGTTTATTGATCATATAATCAGGCATTTGTGAAATATGGGCATAGGGGCTAGAAAAAAGTTATTAACAATTTGAATTTATTTTCTGAAAAGGCTTGACAATTCAATTTTTTAGGTTAATTTTGCGACGTTAACGATTAACTACATGTTATCTTTTTTTATGATGCAAAATAGAGCAAACTGCTCCCTTGTTTCTGATAGCAACTACCAGCGGCTAGAATATTGCCCTGAAATCAACCAACAATTTTTAGAATTTTCAAATTACTTATTCAATTATACGAATTCTCATTTTGAATTTCGGACTACCCGCTTCGAAGCGGGAGTCAGTCGCTTTGAAGCGGGAGTCAGTCGCTTTGAAGCGGGAGTCAGTCGCTTTGAAGCGGGAGTTAGTCGCTTTGAAGCGGGAGTTAGTCGCTTTGAAGCGGGAAGTAATCGCTTTGAAGCGGGAAGTAGTCGCTTTGAAGCGGGAAGCTTAGGATCCGATTCAAGATTTCATCATTTTAAACCCAATAACACTCAATTTAATTTAAACCATATTACAAATCAATTTACTATTAACCAATTTGAATTTTCAATCAATTAAACCAAATCAATTAATGCTCAAAAAACAACATTTTTAAATCAAAAAACCATATTAATTTATCAATTAAATTTTTCATTATGACAAATTCAAGACTGCCAGACAGTCAACCCAATTTCGACATCTATATTTGGAATGTTGATAACCATTTAAATGGCTGCCCATCAGGGAGCGTTATCAAGAGAGGGATAACCCTAGGCCTAACTATCGGAAATCTAGAAGATCTCAATGCACGTCGATTGGCTTGGCGATCAGGGGATGATGCAAATCCCGGGATTTATGAAATACATATTAAGTCCGAAACTAAAAACAAATTATCAAGTACTAACGTTGTTAACTTCATGAAGGCCTTCGGAGTATTCTTCCGTCCCCTTCTCGATATTATTGCTGCAAACCCAAATATTACTTCTCAGGACAGAATAGTTCTGAATATTGCTGAGCCAGTTACTACTCATCATATCCCAACTACTCCTATTTCACAACAATGTTTTCCCACGGTAATACCACTAGGTGGTGGAAGATTGGATATGGCTTGTCGCTCTGCTGAGGATGCTTCACGCCCAAGCAAACCCGAAAACTGCACTGGAGTGGAAATATCCTATCGTATCGACGCAGTTCCTGCCGAAGGAACAGATCCAAAACAGCTTAAAAGCGCTGATGACGGGACTACTAAAATTATTAAAACTAAAGCCAAATTTGAACTCGATTTCGGAGAAGAAAATTGTGGCAAAAACGTAAAATATTATGTTCATTGGATAAATATAAATCATCCCAACTTGAATGGCCCACAAACGGGACCATTCAGCAACTTTATAAGTTAAGTGGAGTTTGAGATGCCGGAAATCAATATCCGGCGGCCCACAACCGGTAGCAGGCAAGTCTTTTTTCAGCATAAGGGGTTAATGTTGAGTGCTTGCTGCCGCTTGTGGGCTTTTTTATTGCCCTGGCACAAGTCTAGCTCATTCTTGTTATGAATAAAATAAAACCCAATAAAAAATAATATGAAATCAATTGAAAAGCCAACAAAAGAAATGCGTAAGCAATGGCACGACGATCCCGCCAATTGGAAATGGGGATTGTTTTACTACAATAAGCTCGATAAGCGAATATTACCACCCAAAAGGATAGAATGGATGGGCTGGACTGTCAACTTCGCAAATCCTTATTCTTATTTGCCAGTTTTAGCCTTCATCCTCTTGATTGTGATGATAAGTTTCTTGTGTAAAAGCTAGAAATCACCCATTGATTTCGTTCAAGGCCGATGTCATTTTGGCATTGGCTAGAGTCGAAATCAGCCTTTTCTTAATACTCCAGAAGTTCTTTGGCTGCGTTATAAATCCTTTGCATGTCGGGCAGGATGGCTTTCTCTAGAATCGGATTAAAACCTACGGCAGTAAAAGTCGACCCCACTCTTCTCACAGGAGCGTCAAGCCACTGAAAAGCCTCCTCAGCGACTATGGCAGCCAGCTCTCCGCCAAAACCACCAAATATCTTGTCTTCATGCACAATCAGCGCTTTCCCAGTCTTCTGAACCGATTTGAGGATAGCATCTCTATCTAAAGGAAGCAATGAGCGCAAATCGAGCACTTCAACTTCCTTGTTCAATTCACTTTTAATCAATGCAGCAGCTTTCAACGACAAATGAGTGGTATTCCCATAGGTAATAATACTCAAATCGCTGCCGCCTCTCCGAATGCGTGCCTTTCCAAAAGGGACTTCAAAGTCTTCAGGAATAAAAGTTTCGGCATCGGGAGAATTATAAAGAGATTTAGGCTCAAGAAATAGCGTTGGCCCCTGCGAACGCATGGAAGTCCTTAGTAAACCTGCTGCGTCATCAGCAAAGGATGGATAAACGACCCGCATTCCCGGGAAAGTTGCAAGGGAACCCTCGGGTGACTGAGAATGATATAAGCCTCCACCAATATATCCCCCCGATGCGAGGCGGATGGTTATATTTGGGGAAAACTTCCCATTGGTTCGCCAATATTCGTGGCTCATTTCAACATACTGTTCCATTGCAGGCCAGAAATAATCAGCAAATTCGGCTCCTTCTATCACAATTCTGATGTCAGAGTTATAACGGCTCATTCCATTCGCCGTACCAACGATAAAATCTTCAGCTATAGGAGCATTAAACACTCTGCCTTTGCCAAATTCTTGTTGCATTCCCTTCGAAACATTGAATATTCCGCCTTTATCTTTGTTGGCTATATCTTGGCCCCATAAAAATGTGTTCTGATTAAATCGGAATTCAGCTTTAAGAGTTTCGTTTAATGCCTGAATAAATTTTGATTTCTTACCAGTATCCAACGAATGAATTCCATCAGGATACAATTTAGATCGATATTCTGGCGCATAAACGTACTGATAAATAGATTCTGGCGTAGGATTGGGCGCGGCAATTGCGCGTCTGTGGGCTTCCACAACAGCCTGCTGGGCTTGGTCTTCAATCGCCTTCAGTTCATCCTCCTTGAATCGCTTATTAGCAATAAGCTGTTTGCGAAAGCGATACAAAGGATCTGCTGCTCTGGTGCAATCCAGCTCTGCTTCATCACGATATAGCTCATGACGGTCGGAGTTTGAATGAGAGCCCATACGAACACAAGAGGCATGAATAATAGCAGGAAGTTGATTCTTTAAAACCCATTCTTTTGCTTCAGTCAATGTATTCATCGAATTGAAAACATCCTTTCCGTCACAATAGAAGATACGCAGATTTTTGAAGCCCGCGAAATTATCAGCAGCCTTTCGATTGGCAGTCTGATCGCTCTTTGGAACAGAAATCCCGTATCCATTATCCTGAAAAACAAATATCACTGGGAGCTTCTCGTTGCTAGCTCCATTGATAGCTTCATAAACATAACCTTCAGATGTTGATGATTCACCCTGCGAACTAATAGCAACAGAGGTAGAGTTTCCATAAAGTTTAATACCTCTTGCCACTCCCACCGCATGCAAGGTGTGATTGCCCGTAGAAGAAGAAACATTATGAATATTCCATTCGGGTTTAGAAAAATGATTCGACATATGCCTACCACCACTCGATACATCGGTAGCCTTAGAAATTCCGTTGAGAATAATTTCCTCAGCCGTGAGCCCGGCAGATAGCACTGTTAACATATCACGATAATATGGAAACAGGTGGTCCTGGTTTTTAACAAAATGCAGCCCAATTGCCAACTGTATCCCATCATGACCAGCATATGGCGCGTGATATGACCAGCCTAAAGCTTGTTTTAAGTAATTTGGGGCCTTCTCGTCAAGCTTCCGCCCCAACACCATCAGATAATACCAATTTTGAAGAATTTCTTTTGCTGTATTTTTGATACTAGGTGTTTGTTCTGTTTCCATAAAATTTATTAGTTGGTAGCATTAACAATCGATTATTACATTTGTTTATTTTTTCAGTGAAATGTTGCTGCAATGCATCTTATGTTAATATAAAAAAGTGAATTCGAATCAAGCTATTTAAAGTTCGATGCAAATTTACATTAATTAAACTCAAAGAAAAAGAACAATTAAATTTATCTGATGTTTTTATATATACATTTGCCGAAATTTTGCCATAATGAAAAGCACAAACATTTCTAAACTTAGTACTTGGGGGGTAATCATTACTCTTGGAATAGTTTTTGGAGATATAGGAACCTCACCATTATATGTTTTACGAGCCATACTTAACTTCTCTGGAGGGGCGAAGGAACTTGTGATAGTAGGAGGGATTTCCTGTATCATTTGGACTTTAACGCTGCAAACCACAATTAAATACGTAATAATTACCCTCAGGGCTGATAACAAGGGAGAAGGTGGGATACTTGCTTTATATGCCTTAATCAGGCGGCATGTAAAATGGGCATTTATTTTGGCTATTATTGGTGGAGCTGCCTTGCTCGCTGATGGAATCATTACTCCTGCAATTACAGTTGTTTCTGCTATTGAAGGTCTTGCTTTATTTAATTCTGATGTCCCAGTTGTTCCTATAGCCTTGTTTATCATCTTTGCTATATTTTTTATACAGCAATATGGCACTAACTTTATTGGGAAATTTTTTGGCCCTGTAATGTTTTTATGGTTCATGATGCTAGGTGTGCTTGGGTTTTCGCAGATATTGCAAAACCCTGTTATACTTAAAGCCTTCAATCCTTATTATGCTTATGCACTGCTTTCCAATCATCAAGGAGGGTTTTTATTGTTAGGAGCAGTATTCCTTTGTACAACCGGGGCTGAAGCTTTGTATTCGGACCTTGGACATTGCGGAATTAAAAATATTAGAGTATCATGGATTTATGTGAAAATAACCCTAATCCTCAATTATCTTGGGCAGGGGGCATGGTTGCTCCTACATCCAGGCATTGCCATTGATGCCAATCCTTTCTTTTCAATCATGCCCGAATGGTTTCTGCTCCCTGGAATTCTTATCGCTACCCTTGCTGCTATTATTGCAAGTCAGGCCTTGATATCAGGGTCTTACACCATAATTAATGAGGCAATTTTATTGAATTTCTGGCCTCGTGTCCAAATCAGTCATCCCACTTTGAATAAAGGACAAATGTACATTCCCAGTATTAACAAGTTCTTGTTTGCAGGGTGTGTAGCTATTATTTTATTCTTTCAAAAGTCTACCAATATGGAGGCGGCTTATGGCTTGGCAATTACAATTACCATGCTGATGACTACACTGTTGATGAGTTTTTATTTTTACATTAAACGGAAGTCAAACATTTATATATTTATTTTCCTTGGTTGTTACCTCATAATAGAGGTCTCGTTTTTTATTGCCAATTTGTTTAAGTTTATTCATGGAGGTTGGGTTACAATATTAATTGCAGGCTTTATTTCTTATATCATGTACGTTTGGTTTAAAGGAAGAAAAATCAAAAATAGGCTAACCGAATTTGTCTTTATCGATAAATATTTCTCGATGATAAACGATGTGAAAAAGGATGAAAGCATTGCGAAATATGCCACCAATCTCGTGTACTTTACTCATGCCAATTCAATACATGAAGTAGAATCGAAGGTGATGTATTCTATATTTAACAAACAACCTAAAAGAGCAGACGTATACTGGTTGATTCATGTTGATGTTGTTGATGATCCTCACACTTTAACCTACAAAATAACTCCTTTAATTCCAGGTTCGTTTATTAGGATTGACTTTAGAATTGGGTTTAAGGTGCCTACTAAAATCTATCTATATTTCAGAAAAGTTATCGAGACTTTAGTTAGCAACAGTGAAGTTGATATCACATCACGCTATCCATCCTTACGAAAGTATGCTGTAACTGGAGATTTTAGGTTTGTTCTTACTGACAGAGTGCAAGGATTCGATTATGATTTCAAACCTTTCAATCAGTTTATCATGGATAGCTATGATGTGCTTAAAAAGATTGGAATCACTGAAATGAAAGCTTACGGATTGGATACCAGTAATGTGATTACCGAAACTGTGCCATTGGTTATTAATCCGAGTGGTGAATGCAGGTTGACCCGAATTACTGATTAACTGAATTTTCAGCAAGTTTTAAATAACATTGATTTGTTTAGCAATAGCTTGAAGGGGTGTTACTTAAAGCTTATTTTAATCTAAATCAAATTAATAGTTTTACATTTGAAGAATATTATTTCGATATTCGTTTAAAATATTCACATGACAACAATACTAATTAGTGGTGGCAGGGGGCTTATAGGAACTCAGCTTTGTGCTATGTTGCGGGCAAAAGGTTATAAGGTTAACATTTTGAGCAGGACAAATGATCTGGAAGCAGCTTATTCGGTTTACAAATGGAACGTAGATGCTCAAGAAATGGAGAATGAAGCTGTCGAAACAGCTGACTTTATCATTCATCTTGCTGGTGAAAACATAGGGGGAGAGAGGTGGACCACAAAAAGGCAGCAAGTTATTATCGATAGTAGGGTTGCATCTGTAAAGTTGCTTTTTGATAAGGTAAAAGGGAGCAGTCATAAACCAAAAGCATTTATTTCGGCTTCTGCCATAGGCTATTATGGAGCAATAACTACTGATCATGTTTATTTGGAAACAGATGTTGCTGCCAGCGATTTTTTAGGAGAAACTTGCCGCAAATGGGAGGAGGCTGCAAATCGCTTTGAGGAAATTGGAATCAGAACTGTGAAAATTAGGACAGGGGTGGTGCTAACAAGAAATGGCGGAGCGTTAGAAAAAATGAAGACTCCGGTTAAATTTGGTATTTCTTCGGCTTTGGGTAGTGGAAAACAATTTATGCCCTGGATTCACATTGATGATTTATGTGAGATTTATATCAAAGCCATTGAGGATGAGCAAATGAGTGGAGCATACAATGCCGTTGCTCCTGAGCATAAAACCAATAGAGAATTCACCAAAACATTGGCTTCTGTACTTCATAAACCTTTTGTTTTTCCTAATATTCCATCATTTTTACTGAAACTATTATTTGGAAGAATGTCGGAGATGTTGTTAAAGGGAAGCAGGGTGTCGTCCGAAAAAATCATCAAAACAGGTTTTAGATTTCGCTTTCCTCAGCTTGAATCTGCTTTGCGTAACATAATTAAGGAAGCTTAAAGTATTTTGAGTGTTTGGTGTTTTTAGTCTGTTTTAGAGTCTTTTACTGTGTAATCCTGGTCTGCTTTTTTTCTGATTTCCTCTCTATTAAGTTTTTTTAAAACTATTAGTCTATAATTTTCTTTTTTGAATTGAATATATACCTACTTTTGCGCTGTAAATACATATAACTACAAAAATGGACGAAGGACCTGCGAGAAAATTAATTATTAACCTAATATAGTAGGCTCGTCATTCGGAATTGTTGGCTCCTACTGTAAAACATAAAACAAGGAGGTGCTAATGACAACATTCACCACATTTTATTTAAGCCGGATAATCGGCAAAAAAGCATTCGATAAGAATGGGATTTATATTGGAATTATAAAAGACATTCTTGTCGATTCCGATTCTTTGCTTCACACTTCTGAGAGGCCATTCGTGAACGGAATTAAAATTTCTAACAAGAAAAAGATTATTTATTATTCCTTTGATGGCTTCACTGTTGAAAAGATAGATGAAAAGTTAAAGATTATCTGTCATAAACGAATTGAATTGTCTCCCGATTTTATCAGTGATAACCTTTATTTAGTCGAAAACGTTCTCGATAAACAAATTGTTGATTTAAATGGTCGAAAACTGGTCAGGGTGAACGATGTACGTTTGGTTTCGGTAGCGAATGGCACTTATGCTATTGCCGTTGATATCGGCATAGAAGGTTTGATAAGGCGGATTGGAATTGCGTCCCCAGTCAAATGGATGTTAGCCATTTTCAGGTTGAGCCTGCCAGCTAAGTTTATATTATGGGAAGATGTTGAAGCTATCGATTTTTCTAACCTCAATATAAAGCTTTCTAAGACCTATTCGAAGTTACAGACGCTTCATCCTTCCGATTTGGCCGATATCATCGAGGAGATGGGTAAAAAAGCCAGTGCGGAGGTGTTTTTATCGCTTGACGAAGAAAAAGCGGCTGATGTGCTCGAAGAACTCGAAGTGGAAACCCAGATTCAGATTATCGAAAGCCTTACTATTGAAAAAGCAGCTGATGTTTTAGATAAGATGCCTGCCGACGAAGTGGCTGATATTCTCGATGAATTGGAAGACGAGAAAGTTGAACTCTTGCTGAACGAGATGGAAAAGGATACTTCGCAGGAAGTCCGCGAATTGCTTGTATACCCCGACCATGTGGTGGGAAGCATAATGTCGGCAGAAGTGCTTTCGTTCAGAGAAAATGCAAGTGTGGAGGATGTTTACGCTATTTTGAGAACTGAAAAACCAGAAGCTGAGACTTTATATAACCTTTTCGTTACCAATGAGAACGAAGAACTCGTAGCCACTTTTTCGTTGAGAGATTTGGTGATTTCGCCTCCCGAAACCATCATTCATCAAATAATGAAACCAGCGCTTGTGTATTTATACGATTATCAGAAGATTGATGAAATTGCTGAGTTGATTTCGAAATATAATATGCTTGCTATTCCGGTGGTGGACAAGGATGAAGTTTTACAGGGCATGGTGGTGATTGATGATGTTTTCGACGATTTAATGGATAAGGGCCGAACAAATAAGGCATAGGGTTCAATCATGTTTAAAAGACGCAGGTCGTTTTTCAAAAAGCTGGGAATATTTCTGGCCATCTTAGGTCCGGGTATCATCACGGGAAGCGTTGACAATGATGCCGGTGGCATTACTACCTATTCGGTGGCGGGTGCTGTGTATGGATATAATCTTATTTGGACTCTCATCCCATCCTTTATTGTGCTGGTAGTGATTCAGGAAATGAATGCTCGGATGGGCATTGTTACAGGCAAAGGTTTGGCCGATTTGATACGCGAGAACGCAGGAGTTAAAGTTACTTTTTTCATTTTCATTGGTTTGCTGATTGCTGATATCGGCAATACCACCACAGAATTTGCCGGTATTGCTGGCAGTATGGAAGTTTTCGGGGTGAGCAAATATGTCTCGGTGCCCATAGTAGGCGTGCTCATTTGGGTGTTGGTGGTGAAGGGGACCTATAAGATAGCGGAGCGTATCTTCCTATTATTCAGTATTTCGCTGTTGATGTATGTGGTTTCGGCCATTATGGGGAAACCACATTGGGACGAAATAGGTCATGCTGTTATTCACCCTGAAATGGAATTTAATTCACAAAGTTTGGCCATGGTAATTGGGATTATTGGGACCACTATTGCCCCATGGATGCAGTTCTATATGCAATCCTCAGTGATTGAAAAGGGCCTGAAGATGAAGAATTATAAGTATTCCCTCATCGATATTTTAGTGGGATGTGTGGCTACGGTGGTGGTGGCGTTTTTCATTATGGTGGCTTGCGGTTCAACTTTGCATGTGAATGGGGTGCAGATTAACGAAGCAAAAGATGCGGCCATGGCACTCAAGCCTTTAGCAGGGGCTTTCGCCTCGCAATTGTTTGCTTTCGGACTTTTTATTGCTGCCATTTTCTCTGCAACTATTTTGCCCTTAGCCACAGCCTTCTACGTTTGCGAAGCTTTCGGATTTGAAGCTGGTATCGACAAAAAGTGGGACGAGGCTAAAGAATTTTACATCTTATACACTGGCATTTTAATAGTGGGGGCTCTCATTATTTTGTTGCCAAATGCCCCTTTGATTTTCATTTCTTTATGGTCGCAAGTGATAAATGGTCTCTTGTTGCCTGTGGTGCTCATTTGTATGATATTGCTGGTGAACAACAAGAAAATCATGGGCAAATACGTCAACAAACCCTTTAACAATATCATAGGTTGGAGCGCAATTGCTATCTTAATTGTCCTATCTGCCGCATTGTTATTGATGCCCTTTTTTAAATAAATGAAAACGAAAGCTCGAATTCTCATTATACACTAATTTGTTTTGATTAGGCTTAATAAATCGCGCATAGATTTGCCGCATTAAGATGTCGTTACTGCAATTTCAGCTATTATAACCCCTATCGAATAAAGGACTAAAATATATATAATTAAGGCTTTAAGCCTTTAGGAAGGCAGATTTAGCATTTTCCTGATCAGGTTTAACACTTTCCTTATCAGGTTTTACTATAACCTTATCAGGTTTAACACTTTCCTTATCAGGTTTAACACTTTCCTTATCAGGTTTAACACTATCCTTATCAGGTTTAACACTATCCTTATCAGGTTTAACACTATCCTTATCAGGTTTAACACTATCCTTATCAGGTTTAACACTATCCTTATCAGGTTTTACTATAACCTTATAAGGTTACACAAGAATCTCCTTTCCCCGGTCATTTTAGCCATAATTCAGACTTAAATAGTTTTTTTGCATCTTCTTGTTTTACAAAGATTTAAAGCCGTTGTTTGGCCAATAACCACAGTTTTTATGAGTCTTAGATAGGAAGGATGACCATCCGAAAAAAAATCATGAATTTATACTTCGCATCAGTTAATTTGTTGTATGTTTGTGGCAGATTTATTTTTAAAGTTTCAACCTTACGATTGCCTGTAAATGTAGACCTAAGTTTAATGAAAAGAATCATTTCGTCGGTGCTTTTAGTTGTCCTTCTATTTAATATTGGGGGATATTACCTATGGTTTACCATCAAACAACATCAGCTTAAAAACGAAATCAGAAACGAAATAATTAAAGGTTTGGATGAAAAAGACCTTAGTCTGATTGTCGTTTCGCAAAGCGATAAAACCAGTCTTAGGTGGGTAGAAGCAGGAAAAGAGTTTCGCTATAAGGGCGAAATGTACGACGTAGTGAAAGTGAAAATAGTTAATAAAGCACTTCAATATTACTGTCTTAAAGATAGTAAAGAACAGCAACTTATCAATCGTTTTAGCAAGACTAATAGCAAGAAGAAAAACGAAAAAACGAATAAGACTCACCTCAATAATTTATATACTGCCCAAACATTTTCCTTTCAGCAAAAACTTACTGCAAGTGATATTACATACGCAGGTCTGCATATCTTTTACGAATCGGCTTTCCCCGAAATTCATTCACCTCCTCCCCGAAACACCTGATTTCATCCTCTTAGGCTCGATAATTAATCCATTTTATTCATCTTCCTTTTATCGTATCTTACAATTGAAGGTTTTTGGTTTATAAATATAAACTATAGAATTTCAGCACATCACAAAAGTTATAAAGATATTATATTTAAGGATGATGATGATGAATGCATAGTTGTGGCTAAGCACACTCGCATAGCTCTGCTTTTCTGTTAGTATTGACTTAAGGATGGAAAAACAAAATCAGTTATTAAAGTAAAACTTTTTACGAATAACTTTAAATGTATGAAATACAGTGATTAAAAAGCATCTATTGAAGCTTTTTATTGCTTAACTTCTACTTCAAAGTATGGTTCGGGTAAGCTTTACTTATATACACAAAATAAGGCACTTCCGCCGAAAACTACCAATCTTCAGTATCGAGGAGTGCAAATTAATAAATTATAATTTTAAACCATATGAAAATAAAAGTATTTTTAATGCTACTAATGATGTGCACAAGCGTTTTTTTGTTTGCTCAGAACCAAAAAACCGATTCAATTAAGTCTGTAAAATTAAATGAGGTAATCATCACTACCAATCGTTTGCCCATAATGTTAAAGAATAATCCGGGCTCAGTTTCTTTGGTGAATTCCGATATGCTTTCGAGCATGCCTAAAGCCGTTGCTGCCGAAGAAGCCTTACGTTTGGTGCCTGGTGTTCGCATCGATAATCAGCATAATGGCGAGAGGGTTCACATGTCAATTCGTGGTCAGGGAATATTAACAGAGCGTGGCCTTCGTGGAATCGGTGTGATGATTGATGGCATCCCTGTAAATGACCCCTCAGGTTTTGCCCCCGATTTGTATGATGTCGAATGGGGAAGCATCAATAATGTTGAAGTATTGCGCGGACCCATTGGAAGTTTGTACGGAGGAAGCGGTTCGGCAGGCTTGGTTAATATCACCACCAACGATGGAGGTCCAAAAACACTAGGAGGCGAAATAAGCCAAACCATAGGCACTCATGCCTTTTCAAAATCTTTGGTTCAGTTCGATGGAAGCCTTAAAAACCTCGACTATCGCCTGACCTATTCACACACATCCGGCGATGGATATCGTGCCCATCAGGCATTTTGGGGCGATAAACTCTACGAAAAGATTAATCTCCACCCTACAAAGAAGCTGAAAGTGACCCAGATAATGTCGTTGCTGAACTATTTTCATCAAAACCCTGAAGGATTGAATTTGGGCCAATTCAGCGATCTCTCTCAAGCCAACCCCGATGCATGCCCTTTTAATGAATATCAGAAAACCAGCCGCAACACCTTTGCATTGCTGGCTAGCTATCAGTTTAACGATAAAAATGATGTTCAATTGAGTGGGTTTTATCGAAGTTGGAACTACAAAGAAACAAGCAATAAATGTGCTGAATACCGCACTGTAGTTGCTCCTGGAGCAAGTGTACAGTACAATCTTCATTTGGGCAAGGAAAAGTTTAAGAATCATATCAGCCTTGGTGCCGACTTAAAATGGCAAGACATCGACATGCATAAATTGCAAAGTCTTAGCAACCCCAACCGTATTGAAAGTACGGATGAAACCAATCTTGTGAGCAATAATCTGCTTGCTAATCAAACTATTGCTCAAAGTAGTATGGGGGTTTTCGCCCTTTATAAACTCGAAATTTCGCATTTGAATGTGATGGCAAGTTTGCGCTACGATCAGATGAAAAATGAGCTCACCGACAAGATGATGGCCTCCGACACTGCAAAGACTTCGAAAGATTTCACCAAAACTTCGGCCCACATTGGGGCAAGCTATTCGTTTTGTGCTGCCGCCACACTCTTTGCTAATTATAGTCAGGGATTTGTGCCCCCATCAACCGAAGAACTTGCCAGTAATCCTGTAGGTTATAGCGGTTTTAACACCCATTTGCTGCCTGCAACTTCCACCAGCATCGAATTTGGTTTACGTGGATTCTTTAGTGATAAACTCTATTACGAACTCACCGGATTTCTTATGAATACCGAAAACGATTTCTTCCGTTTTAAACAATTGGGTAGGGGAAATCAGGAGGTGTTTTATGGCAATGCAGGCAACAGCCAGCGAAATGGGGTGGAACTTTTTGTTTCATACAAAATATGTAAGAATTTTAGCTTCCAATTGGCCTACACTTTTGCCGATTATAAATACACTACAGCCAGCATCGACCCTGTCTATCTCGACACAGCCTATGTTTTAACCAACCCTCCAGCAAAAGGTCAATGGTTGCCAAATTCCCCAAAACACCAATTGTATGCCGAAGTTGTGTATTCCTTTTGTAAGGGATTTAAGTTAAGCCTTGGCACTGAATATCAGTCGAAATGGGCCATTTACACCGATGCTAAAGCCTATAGTGGCGAAATGAATCCCTCCATTTACCAGAATTGGGAAAAAGGATTTAATCTGTATCATGCCCGCCTTTCCTACGAATGGAAATTAGAAGATTTGAATGTCGAATGTAGTCTTTATGTTCGCAATCTGACTAACAAAACCTTTATGGCATTCACCGAACCCGATCCTGATGGTAATTCCTACCAACCGGGCCCCGGAAGAGAGGTGTTTGCTAACCTTAAAATCAGATTTTAACTATTGCGATTAAGTTTATGAAACTTAAACTGTGGCTTTTTAGTCATAGGCTAAATTAAAGAATGCTCTATTATTAGTTGGAAAATAAATAATGCAGAGGTATGAATTTAAACCTGATGGGTTTGTAAAACCCGTCAGGTTTTTTCGATTTATTCACTTACATAAAAGAATGTTGCTTGGAGTTAAACCTTTCACCTTGTTTATTGTTTACTTTTTAAAACAAACTAATTAATTTTATCATATGAATGAATATAAGATATTTACTCCAACAAGAGTAGGTAATGTTGAATTGAAAAATCATATTGTGATGGCTCCAATGACAAGGTGTAGGGCAATAGGAAATGTTCCAAACGAACTAATGGCTGAATATTACGAACAACGTTCGGGTGCAGGATTAATAATAAGCGAAGGCGTTTCACCATCACCAAATGGTTTGGGATATGCACGAATTCCGGGTTTATTTTCGAAAGATCAAGTTGCAGGATGGAAACTCATTACCACTGCAGTGCACGAAAAGGGAGCCAAAATTTATGTTCAGCTTATGCACACCGGCAGAATTAGTCATAAACTTAATATGCCAGAATTCTCTGAAATACTTGCCCCTTCAGCGGTTAAAGCTTCGGGTCAGATGTGGACAGATACCAAACAAATGCAGGATTTTCCAATTCCTAAAGAAATGATACTTGCCGAACTAATGCTAACCAAAAAAGAGTTTGTTATTGCAGCAAAAAATGCAATGGAAGCAGGCTTTGATGGTGTTGAACTACATTCTGCTAATGGTTATTTGCTCGAACAATTCCTTTCACCTATTAGTAATGTTCGTACGGATAGTTATGGAGGAAATATCGAAAACAGATGCCGCTTTGTACTTGAAGTAGCTTCAGCTGTTGCCGAAGCTATTGGAAAAGAAAATACAGGCATTCGTTTGTCTCCATATGGAGTTGCCAGCGATATGCCCATCTATCCTGAAATTGATGCTACTTACACTTACCTTTCTGAACAAATAAACAAATTGGGTTTAGCTTATATTCATATTGTAGATCATTCAGCCATGGGCTCTCCAGAAGTGCCGTTGGCAATGAAGAAATTAATTAGGAATAACTTTAAAAACGCCATTATACTTTCGGGTAATTATGATTTGGAAAGAGCCGAAAACGATCTCGAAAATGGATTAGGTGACCTTGTTGCCTTTGGTCGCCCATTTATTAATAATCCTGATTTAGTAGATCGTTTTGAACATAATTGGGCTTTATCTTCCGACCTCAAAATGGATTTATTTTACTCTTTCGACGAAAAAGGGTATACCGATTATCCTACCTATAAGTGATAATTCTTTTGTAAATATAAGGAATAATATACCTAGTCCCAGGCTCCAATCTATAAATATTGAGGAGTCTGGGACTTTCTGTTTAAATGAATTGATACGCCTTTGAATTTAGAGTCCTGATATAGTCTTTGAAAAAGGTTGAAATAAGCAAATCAATAGCAAGCCAAATACCTAATGTTTTGAATTAAGCCTGTCTTAACCAAGAGTATCTTGTTGGCAATTTGAATACATTTTGGCAATTAATTTATAATACTTGTTCATGGAATATTTGTTTTTGATTTTTTAAAATGCCATTAATCCTTCGCTGAAATCAAGAAAAGAAAAATTTAGCTTAATCAATCCGAATTTATCTTATAATTGTAGTCAAAAATTAATGACATATGAAAGTAATCGCAATAAACGGAAGTCCTAAAAATGAGGGGAATACCTATCACGCTTTAAATATTGTTGGAAATGAACTTAAAGCTGAAGGCATTGAATTTGAGATTCTCCACATTGGACACAAAGCAATTCATGGATGTAAGGCATGTGGGATTTGTTCAACTCATCGAGATGAAAAATGCAGCATAAAGTCAGATGATCTTAATATGTGGATACAACAAATAAAACAAGCCGATGGGATAGTTTTAGGTTCACCCGTTTATTATTCAGGGATTGCTGGTGCTATGAAATGTTTTTTAGATCGTTTGTTTTATGTTTCAACGTCCAATGGGAACTTGTTTCGGCATAAGGTTGGAGCAGCAGTGGTTGCGGTTCGACGCACGGGAGGTTCAATAACCTTTGATAATTTAAACCATTACCTGATGTATTCAGAAATGATAATTGCCTCGTCCAACTATTGGAATGTAATCCATGGAAGAAGCCCCGGCGAAGCATTGCAGGATGTTGAAGGCTTGCAAATCATGAGGGTTTTAGGGAAAAACATGGCTTGGCTTTTAAGAATGAAAGATGCCGCCAATACTATTGCTAAAGCACCCCAAATTGAACAAAAAGAAGTTACAAGCTTTATTCGGTAAAAATGTTTCCTTTTAAAGAATTGATGATTGTTTTCACTGCAAATCCATTTGGTGGACTTTCATAAGATAAGCTCTATGCATTATTTTATTATTATGGACTAAATCAGTTTTAAAAGTATCGGAAATAGTTGTCTTTAGTTCAATTTATAAATAGCAGCGAATTTCTTTGTATCATTGATGAATATTAGCATTTCAAACCTTGCAAGTATTACTCAAAATAATTGATTTTAAAATTAAAAGAGTTTGATTTTGATTTTTTTTTATTTTTGGCAAATAATCATAATTAAGATGCCTCAATCAAATTGTTTCATTAAAATGATATTACATCAATGAATGCTCAATTAATAGTTTTTTTAAGCCTATTTATGCTATACAATATTTCATCTTTTCTAACCCAAAAACTCACTCTATAAGAATTAATAATCGAATTTATGAAAACCAAATATTTATTTTTCATTCTTTTTTGCTTAGTAAGCAAAATGTCTATTAGTCAGGATAAACCTGAAATCATTAATGCAGAGAAAGTAATTCAGAAAGGCTTAAGCTTTTATGAAGCAGAAAAATATGAAGATGCTTTAAAAGAGTATATGAAAATTCCCGAAAGCGATACAGCATATTATGCAGCTCTTGTGGAAGAAGTTTTGGCTTATTATCAACTGAAGCAATATGAGAAGGGGATAGAAGTAGGGAGAAAAGCACTGAACATGAATTTATATTTAAGTCCAGAACTTTTTGGCAATTTGGGGAGTAGCTTAGACAATATCGAGAAGTATGAAGAAGCAATAAAACTATATGATGATGGCATTAAACTTTTTCCGAAATTTAATGTGCTGTATTATAATAAAGCTTACCCTTTAATGAAATTAGGTAAAGACAAAGAGGCTTTCGATTACTATAAAAAATCAGCTGAATTAAATCCTTTTCACCCAGCAACTCATTATGCCCTTGGAATACTTGCTATGAATGAAGGCAAGACTTCCCTTGCCATGTTAGCCTTCAGTACTTATGTTTTATTGGCACCTACTTCTGCTAATGCCAATAATGCTTTGGTGTTTATTAATGAAATGGCTTCGACAAAGTATCTGGAAAGTGTAAAATCGAAGGGTGTTGATTTTACTGATGGAGATGATTTTTCGGACATAGATATGCTGATTCAAAATTATGTTGCTTTAAACAAAAAGTACAAAGTTAAATCGAAATTGGAAATTCCTTTTGTGAAGCAAGACTATTTGCTTTTTGATAAACTTCCGGAAAAACCTGAGAACAAAGGTTTCTGGTATAAAATGTATGTTCCCTTTTATAAGCAATTACTCAAAAACGATAAATTTGATTTATTCGCGAATTATCTGCTAATTGCTAGCTCAAATGAAAAACATAAAGATATTGTCGAAAAAAATAAAACAAAGCTTACAGCATTTACTGATTGGATAAGAGATACCTGGGATAATGAACATCGCGAATATGAAATGGAATTTAATGGAAAAATACAAAAAGTAGATGTTTTCAGAGCCAATAAAAGATATGCTATAAGTTCAATCGGTAATTTAAACAAAGCAAAAACTCATTTCGTTGGCTACACTGAGCTATATCATCCAAATGGTAGGATTAAAGCTAGTGGTAGTTGGAATGCAGAAGGAAAAAAAGAAGGCGAATGGCTATGGTATTATGAAAATGGTAATTTGAAATCAAAAGAATCCTATGTAGAAGGAATGGTTGTTTCTGATGATTCATATTCCTTTATTGGCATTATCGAGACACACATACCTTACAGAAATGAAAAAATTGAAGGGGAAGCTATTGCCTACACTAACGATGGGGCAAAAGACAAACTAATCTCTTTTAAAGACACAAAACGAGAAGGGAATTACGAAGAATATTATTCCAATGGACAGATTTTATTAAAAGGAAATTATAAAAATGGGAAGTTAGAAGGTGCACTTAAGACTTTTTATAATAGTGGGGAGCTTAAAAGTGAGAAAAATTATTTCGAAGGAGATAAGAATGGGCAGGAAACTTATTATTATCGTGATGGAAAGATTTCATTAAAATCAAATTACGTTAAAGGTTTATTGCAAGGGGATTATATTTCCTATTATGAGAATGGAAAAACTTCGGATTCACTTAAATACTTAAATGATAAAGCCATTGGAAACAATATTCAGTATCATTCGAATGGTGCAATTTCTGTAACTTCCGATTTTGATGAAAGCGGAAAGCTAAATGGAATTCGAAAAGAATACGATACAGACGGAAAACTTTATTGCGAAATGGAGTACAAAAGAGGAGAGATTATTGGTTATAAGTATCTAAATAAAAATGGAGAAATTATTAAACAGGATAAGAAAAAAAGCGGGAGTTTTGATTTCGAAGGCTTTTATTCTAATGGGAATAGACGAAGTATGGGGAAATATGGAAAAGAAGATAAACAAGGTGAATGGAAATTCTATGATGACAATGGAAATCTTCAGGCCGTTTCAAATTATAAAGATGGAAAAGCGGAAAATGAAACAACTCGATATTTTCCTAATGGGAAACTTAAAAAAATCATCAAATACAAAAAAGATGTTTTAGAAGGCTATTATATTGAGAATTTTAAAAATGGAAATATTCTTGAGCATGGTAATTATAAAAACGACAAAGAAGAAGGCAATTGGGTCCGCTACAACCCTGATAAATCAATTGCGAATGAAAAATATTTTATAGATGGAGAGTATAATGGTATTCAGAAATTTTATTCAATAAACGGGAAAATAAAAGAAACAGAGTCTTTCTATAAAGGGACATTACTAAATTCAGCAAATTTTGACACAACTGGAGTAGTTGTAGATAGTATAAATTATTCAAATGCTTCAGGAAAGAGAGTTTATCATTTTTATAAAGGGGGACCTGTGAAATCAGAGATAAGTCTGAAGTATAATGTTTTTGAAGGTGATTATACCTACTATTTCCCAAATGGCAAGGTTGATGTAAAAGGGCAATATTATAATGGATATAAAAATGGTAATTGGAAATGGTATTATTGGAATGGGAAATTAAATACTAATGGCAGTTACCAGCATGGTGATAAAATTGGGAAATGGGAATACTATACTGAAGATGGAAAATTATCAAGAACTATAGATTATCAAAATGGACAGCGAAATGGAAAAGATGTGCATTATTTTGAAGATGGTAAAATTGAAAATGAAAAAGTATATATCGACGATGTACTAGAAGGAACTTCATTCTATTACGGGCCTGACGGATTGTTAGAACATAAACGCCAATATCTTTATGATCATTTGATATCTTACACCTATTTCGAAGCTAATGGTAGTGAGAAAACCCTTGAAATTACTAATGAAACAGGTGATGTGAAGATATATTTTAAAAATGGGAAATTGGCCCGTCAATTCAGTTTAAATAAAGGTTTATATCAAGGCGAATATACTCGCTATTACTCAACAGGTCAATTGTTTGAAAAATTAATATATATTGATGATGATGTTTCGGGTGAAGATGTTTTTTATTTTGCGAATGGAAAAATTAAAGAAAAAAGAAATTATTATTTTGGAGATTTAAATGGAGTTCAGGAGAAGTATTACCCTGAAGGTAAATTAAAAGAAACAACCAGTTTTCTTTACGACAATCAACATGGGAAATGCATTAAATATGATAAGACTGGAAAACAAGTTATAGTTCTAATGTATTATGATGATGAGTTAGTAGGGATTAGCGAAAAGTAATAAATCAATCTTAATCGAAATGCAAACTTTTTCCTGGAATATGAATTCTAAAAAAAACACATCATCAAAACAAAAATAAAATTTCTTTTCATTTGCTTAAGTTTTGCAAGTATCGCTTTTTCACAAAATGTTTCTGATTTCAATAATTATGGGACTAAGTTTAAAAACAATGACATAGTTTATCTTAATTTAAAAACTGAGATTTTAGTTGATATTGAAAAATCAGGTTTAAAAATTGAGGAAACAAAATTTGAAGAAATTTATTACAATAATTTTAAAGCAGGCGCTTTTTCTGAAGGGAGTATTCAATCTTCACATTATATCAAGATTAAAGATATTGAAGCTAGCACTCTTTTACCGAATAATGATAAATTTAAAGAATGTAAGGTGAAAGAATTTAAGACCAAGGAGGTTCTTGATAATGATGTCTTTTATCAGGATTTATTTGAAACTTCTTTTTTTTATCCTTCTCTTCGACAAGGGGCAATCACAAAATTAAAATATACTCTTGATATTAAAGAACCACGGTTTTTCCCATTTGCTATCGTGAAAAAATATTACCCAGTCGATAATTTTGAATTCATAATTAATACAGATAAGAATGTTGAATTTGATATCAAGTTTTTTAATATGGATTCTTTACAACTCGATTTTAGTAAATTGGAGAAAGGAGGGAGATTAATATATTCATGGAAAGCAAAAAATATTCCAAGCTATAAAAATGAAACTCGTTCACCAAATTATCTATGTTATTTACCTCAAATTATTCCTTACATTAAATCCTATAAATTAAAAGAGAGGGAAGTTGAAGTACTCCGGAATGTTGATGATTTATTCAAATGGTATAACGAGAATGTTTCTGAGCTTGACCATAAGCACACTGAAGAAATGATTTCAATTGTTCAAGCTTTAATTGTTGATTGTAAGAGCGATTCTCAAAAAGTGGCAGCAGTATATCGTTGGGTTCAAAATAACATAAAATATGTCGCAAATGAATATGGGTTGGGCGGGTTTATTCCACGGAGTCCCTTTCTGATTTTCGAAAAAAGATACGGAGATTGTAAGGACATGGCAACGATTATAATCGAATTACTCGATATCGCTAAAGTTAAAGCTTGCTACACTTGGATAGGTACAAGGGATTTACCCTATTCATACAATGAAATCCCCACGTCTATAGTTGACAACCATATGATTGCAACGTATATTGATAAAGGGAAATATTATTTCCTTGATGCAACAAATTCATATATACCTCTTGGTCTTCCCAATTCATTTATACAGGGGAAAGAAGCATTAATTAGGTTGAATAATGAAACTTATGAAATACAAAAAGTCCCTGTTGTGCCTGCTGATAGAAGTGTTCATTCTGATTCAGTAAGTCTCACTATCGAACAGGGTGAAATTGTTGGCAAAGGGAGTATTCTTCTTAATGGTTATTATTATTCAGATATGAAGCAAGCAATTGAAAGAGTTAAAGACGCTGATGATAAAACCAAATTCATGAAATCGTATTTGGAAGTTGGAAACAATAAGTACATTCTTGATGATTATAAGGTTAATTCTTCTGATAGTAGTATTCAAATAAAATATAAGTTCCATGTTCCTGATTATGTAAAGTTTAATGATAATGAAATTTATGTAAATTTAAATTTGGCACAGCCTTATAAAGATTTTGAGTTATTCAAGGAAGACAGAAAACTTGACTATGAATTTTATTTCAAATCTTCGTTAAATATAAATTATGTTTTTACTTTGCCTGTAGGATACGAAATAGTTAATTTGCCAAAGAACACAAGGTTTGAAGGTGTGAATTTCTTTTATGAAATTAGTTATGAAATGAAAGGAAATCAAATATTTTATTGTTTTACATCAAATGAAGATACCTTGTTGCTAAAGCATGAGTTTTTTGATTTATGGAATAAAATGCTCAAACAAATGCGTTCTGATTTTAAAGAAGTAATTGTATTAAAAAAGAAAATATGAAAAACAAATTCTTATTATTAACCTTTGTAATTGTTACAAGCCTAAATGCTCAATCCCCCCTTGAAAACTACAAATCGTATAGATGGGAAGAGAACCCAAAACTGACAAAAACTGATTCGGATACATCGAATAATTCTGTAGTGATTTTCGTTAAGAATTTCTATGAGTATGTTTATGAGAATGATGTTTTGACAGAATATAAAATTACTCATAAAAGATTAAAACTTATTACTCATGTTGGTATTGAAAGCAATAACAAGGTATATATTCCTTTGTATAATGATGATAAAACAGCCTTTGAAAAAGCTAGGGTAATTAAAAATGATGGTACCATCAAGGAATTGAAAAAAGACGAAATTAAAGAAGCTTTTGATCAGGAGTCTGAAACAAAATACCATTATTTTGCTTTTGAAGGAATTGAAGAAGGTTGCGAAATAGAGTATATGTATTGCATTAAACAACAACCATCTCTAAAAGGGAGTATTAATATAATTCAATCTGGTATTCCCATCTTATATTCAGAATCAAAATATATAACTCCTACAAATCTGGGATTTAAATTTAAAAGTTATAATGGATGTCCTGAAGCTATTTTGGATACAAATGAAAAAGCAAATAATGTATGGGTAATTAAAAAAGAAAATATACCTCGTTTAAAGGATGAAGAAGGTGCTGCCTTAAAAGCAAATTTAATGAAGTATGCTGTAAAACTTAATTTTAATTCAGCAACTGGAAAGAAAGATATATATTCATATGGCCCAATTGCTTCTAGTATTTATGATCGGATATATAATGAACTTGAGTCAAAAGATTTAAAGTCAATTAAAAGTTTGATTAAAGATGTTAAACTGGATGCAAATAGCGAAGAGGCTAAAATTAGATTGATAGAGAATTATTTGAAAACAAATTTTATTTATCATGAATCTTTGGAACCTGACAAATCGTTAATCTCGAAAGTTGTTGCAAACAAAGCATATAATGAATTTGGAGCAGTGAAGCTATTTGCAAACCTTTTCAAAGCCCTTGATATTGAAACAGAAATTGTAATTACCTCAGATCGTTTCGATACTAAATTTGATATGGACTTCGAATGCTATTCGTTTCTTGATAAATATCTGCTATATTTCCCTAAAATCAAAAAGTATCTTTCTCCTAATGATAATTTCACCAGGCTTGGCTTTCCTGATAATAGCAATATTAACAATTATGGGTTATTTATCAAGACTGTTTCGATGGGAGATTATAGCACAGGACTCGGGAAAATAAAATTCATTAAGGGAGCAAAATACGATGAAAGTATGGATATACTAAGAATTAAAGTTGATATTAACACAGACTTCAACGATACCAAATTGGATATTTCCCGAGAAATGGCAGGATACACTGCCGCCAATTATCAGCCTTACTTCAGTTTTATAAAAGAGGAAGATAAATTAAAGGATTTTTCTGAATCAATCATAAAAAGTATTGATAAAGAGGGAACTATTGTTGAATTGACTTTTGAAAACAATGAAGGAAATTTTCTTGGACAAAAACCTTTAATTACAAAAGCGAAACTTAAATCGGACTATTTTTTTGAAAAAGCCGGCACTAAGTTTCTGTTTAAGGCAGGAATGCTGATAGGACCACAGATGGAACTTTATAAGAAAGAAGAGCGTAAACTCCCTCTTGAGTTTCCTTATAACCATGGATATATCAGAAACATTGTTTTCAACATCCCCACTGGATACAAAGTTTCTAACCTAGATCAATTGAAACTTATTGAGAATTATATCAGAAAAAACAACGACTCCACCATGTCTTTTGTTTCTGATTACAAACTGGAAAACAATATCGTGACCATTTCAATTTTGGAATATTATAAGGAATATGAGTATGCTGTGAGTGAGTTTGAAGATTATCGACGTGTGGCAAATGCTTCTGCAAACTTCAATAAGGTAGTACTTGTTTTTGAGAAAAAAACAGAGGGGCAATAAAAGCATTGATCAATAACATAATTATAGACCAGTTAAAATGCAGCCTTTGCAGGAAATGCATCCAGATTTGTGGAAGTAATACTCTTGGAATTCTAGACACTTCCTTAGTCCAAATAAACCCATTGATGTGTTGCTCATGCGGGCATTGTGCAGCAATATGTCCCGAAAATGCCATTAGTGCTACTCAGGGGAAACTTAACGCATTTAAGATTCTTCAGAATGAAGAACAACATACTGAAATTGAAAAGCTTTTAATAGGGAAGCGCTCGGTTCGTCATTTCAAAAAAGATGCAATTGAAAAGGATGTTTTGGAAAATTTCATACATTATGCTGAGAAATCTCCCAGTTCTTCAAATAAAAGAAAAAGAGAATACATCATTATTCGTGATGAAAAGAAAATCATTGAATTGGAAAAAGCTATTTTACGGAAATTTAATTCATTGAAATTCATAATTAACCCTATTACAATAGGATTAATAAGTGTCTTCAGTAGAAAGCTAAGTCTTAACCTTAAGTTCTTGCTAAATGCATTAGCCCAAATGAATGCTGAATTTACAAAGAAGGAATATCCCATATTTAGAGGCGCACCTCTAGTGGTTTGTGTAATTGCTCCAAAACGAGCCCAGCAGTCGAAAGATGATTGTATCATTGCACAGCAATATATGATGCTGTATGCTGAATCAATAGGCATTGGCAGCTGCATTATCGGCTATGCACAATATGCACATAAGACCTTGGAAAAACGATTAAAGGTTAAAAAAGGATATTCGGTTTATGCTGTTTCTGTATTTGGGTTTCCAAAATTCATTTATGAGAAAGAAATTCAATATACAAAGACCATTGAAGTCAAATGGATGTGAGAAAGTGTTTCTTTTAAAATAAAAAACAATAATAATTATTCTCATGAATTGTAGTTCATTGTATTAGTATTCAGTAGTTTGATGATTTTGTAGTAAGTTGATTCTATCCTCCAGATTTTTTTTAACAAATTAATTTAACACGCTGTTGGAGAATAAGTGTATATTTGAACTATATATTCTTATAGCTATGAAACGAAACATTAAGCATTTTTCATTTAAAGAAATAAGGCTTATAATTGGGTTTATACTCTCTTTAGCCTTATTCTATTCTTGTGTAAAGAAAGAAGATTTTGATTTTAATCGCCTGGCCGACAATGAGCTGGAGCAGGAGTGGGCTTCTTCTTTAATAAATTCTCATCTTACTATTGATAAGATGGTAAACGACAGTACTTCGATAATTCAAACCGACCCAACAAACGGTTTTATTACTCTTGTTTTTCAATCGAGTGAGCTTTGGTCAAAGAGGGCTGAAGAAATGATTGTATTGCCTCAACAAGACTTTAATTTAGCTCAGAATAATGTCAATCTCCTCGATCTTCCTTTGGGTGTGAGTGATTCGATTAGTTTTACCATGAATTATAACTTTAGTTCTACAACAGCGGATCAGCGAATTGATTCCATTGCGTTTAAAAATGGTAGTTTTGACGTTAATTTGAGTTCAAACATCAATCATAATTGTGATATTGAAATATCTATTCTTAATCTCAAGCAAAACGGACAGATTTTCACAAAACTGATTCATTATGTGGGAACTATTCCTGTTCCAATTTCTGAATCTTTTGACATTACTGGATATACATTAAAGCCCAATAATGTTGCCCCTGCTCAAAATGAAATTCAGATACGGTATAAAATTAAATATACTGGTGATGGCAATCCTAACAATTCTCCTTACTTCCTAAATTTAACCAATCAAATGAATACCTTGCATTTCTCGAAAATGTTCGGCTATTTTGGACAACTTTCTTTCACTGCTCAGGACACTTTTCACATAGAAATATTTGAAAATAACTATACGAGTTATTTCGATTTAGTGGATATGAAAGCAAAACTATATACATGGAACTCGATTGGAATGCCAGTCAATTTTAATGTGAATGAGTTGTATGGAACTTCAAGTGTTAATCCTCCGTATTTGATAAATGTAAGTTCAACTATCTATAATCCACTGATTGTTCCATATCCAACACTTCTTCAATTTGGACAGACTATTGAAAATGTCAATATTTTAAGTTCTTCTAACTCTAACATCAATCAGGTGATGAACATTTCTCCTCGGAAATTTATCTATAACGTCACGGGGACCACCAATCCGGCTGCAAATCCAAATGTTTCGAATTTCTTAATCGACACTTCTCGTTTTGGCACTAAGCTCAAAATTGAAATTCCTCTTTGGGGAAAAATTAAAGGATTTTCTTATCAGGATACAATTGAATTTAAATACGATAGGATTGACCAGTTAGAGTCGATTTTATTTAGAGTGAATGCAACTAATGGTTTTCCAGTTGATGCTCATATTCAAATATATTTTGTTGATTCGGCTTATGTGGTGAAAGATTCATTGCTGAATCCATATCAGCAAATGGTGTATGCCGGAATTATTGGTCCTGCACCTGACTTAAAAGTACAAACCCCAACTTACAAGCTTACCGATATTCTCTTAGAAGGAGATAGATTGAAAAACATTAACGGGATTAAGTATATATTTTTGAGAGGAGAATTATGGTCGTATAACTATACTAACACTGATGTGAAAATATATATGGATAATGCCCTTGATTTGAAAATTGGAGCAAAAGCAAAGTTTAAAGTTAACTTTCACTGATAATAATACCTATACATGACTCATAAATTTACAAAGTTCACTCTAAAATCATGCATTCTCTTTTTATTGTTTGTAGTGCATTCAAAAACATTTTCACAGGATAGTTACACCCTCTATTTCATGCAAAATGTACCTCAGTCGTCGAATATGAATCCTTCGTTTATTCCAAATGTGAAATATTATGTTGGTTTTCCTTTGCTTTCGATGTGGAATGTGGGTTTCGAAAACAATGCATTTTCTTATCATGATTTGATTCACAAGCGTTCTGATGATTCGCTGGTGATTGATCAAACTAATGTAATTGATGGACTTTCGAAAAAGAACCTTTTAAGTCTTGAAATTAACGATGAAATTCTCTCGTTTGGATTTCATATAGGGAAAAAGAATTGGGTTCAGTTGGGTTTTAACCAGCATTTCATTGCAACATATAGCTATACGAGCGATTTCATGAAACTCATTCTGAAGGGCAATGCTCAGTTTATAGGACAAACTGCCGAATTAGGTGGTAATGCTATTAATGCAACACTTTATCATGATATTGGCCTGAGTTTCGCCCGCAAAATCAATGATAAGATTTCGGCAGGTGTGCGTGTAAAATATTTAATCGGCGCTGCAAACATCTACACCGAAACATCTGATGTTAACTTGACTACAGAACAATCCTCTTTTGCACTAACAGGCACTTCAGACATATTATTACACACTTCATACCCCAACATGGATACTTTCAGCACTTCATTCTATGGAAAAAATCAAGGTTGGGCTTTCGATTTAGGTGGGCAGTATCGTTTGAATGATAAATTCTCTTTTTCGGCAAGTGTTGTTGATTTGTTCGGATACATTAAATGGAAAGAAAATCCTCGTACTTTCAAAAGCGAAAAGCCAAATTCGAGTTTTACATTTGAAGGATTCGATATCGACTCCTTGGTTAGAAACGGTCAGTTTCAGAATGATTATCTAAACTCTTTTTTGGACAGTTTGGGCAATACCTTCAATGTTATTGAAACAAATAGCAGTTATACATCACGTATTAATACCAAGCTCTATTTGGCTGGTTTTTATAACTTAACAACTAAAGATTTGTTTGGAATTATGCTGCGCAACGAATTCATTAAGAACACCTTTAAACCTTCGCTTACGGTTTCATACAATCGTAATTTTGGTAAGAACTTTGGTGTAGCGATTACCTATTCAATTCACAATCATACATACACGAATTTCGGACTGGGCATGAATGCCAGTTTAGGTCCCTTTCAGCTATATATTTGTGCTGACAATGTTTATGGACTGATAAAGCCTCTCGATACTCGCAAATTCAATGTTGTTTTTGGGATTAATTTGGTTTTCGGAAAAGATCATATCAATAAGGCGAAAATTAGGAAAGATCCCCCGCTTTTCGATACAATGCTTCTTTAATAATAATTTAAATTTGTTCCACTTGAAAAGGGGGAACTTCGATTCGGAAACTCCCCGTTTTTAAATCAAAGTTCCCTGTTTTTAAATCAAAGTTCCCCGATTTTAAACAGACCTCACTGAGCGACAGATATAAAAATTGCGATGGAGCTAAGCCGAATTTGCAATTAGGTATTGAACAAAGGATAATTTTCAATTATCCATATAAAGCCCAAAATTATTAAGTTTTCGAGTTAAAGCTTTCAAAGTGTTTTCAATTTAAGCAAAACAGGTTTTCAAAAGCTGTTTTGTTTTTTCACCCCATTATCTATTTATAAGCAAAAAAGTTCAATTAAAAAATTTCAAGAACAAATGCTGATAATAGCAGAACTCCTCTCCTTGATATAAGAACCATTATTGATAATACGCTTTGTCAATTTAACGAGAATCAAAATCTATTAAGCAATTCTAAAACCAAAATATATTCTCCTCAAAATATGTTTAAAGAAAGTCACAGCTCGATTAAAGATACCTGCAATCAAATTGATAACGATGCAAATCAAATTGATGACAGTGCAAGTCAAATTGGAAATACTTACAATCCAATTGATTCTTCTTACAATCTAATTTGTTCCCCTCACACTCAAATTTATCCCCCTTACAATAAAATTAGTTCTACCTACACTCAAATTGGTACTTCTTACACTAAAATTTGTTCTACCTATACTCAAATTGGTAATTCTTACATTAAAATTTGTTCTACCTACACTCAAATTGGTAATTCTTACACTAAAATTTGTTCTACCTACACTCAAATTGGTACTTCTTACGCTCAAATTTGTTCTACCTACACTCAAATTGACTTCGTGTGATTTTGTAATCATTCAATCAACACTTTAAGACCCTTAAAAATTTGCTTTTTTTCAAAAACCGTCATTTTCACTCCTTTTTTCGCCCATTTTGCACCTGAAATCACTCCCCCAAGTTTTGCTTGTGATCCGTTGTTTCTTTAACAATTGGTAAATACAGGTAGTGCACTATCCTTTAAAAGCTTCAAAATACTCCTGTTTAACAAGTGTGAAAGTAATAAAATAAGGGCTTTAGCTTGTGTGAGTATTGTTATCATTTGCTTTTACATTTGGGTTAGCAATGCCTAAAGCCCCAAAATCGATTTCTTTTGCAACAAAAGGTGTTTCCCTTCTTTAAGTTCAGCCTTGGCCACAATTTTGTTGATTTTGCATAAACGTTTCAGTTTTATTCCGAAATATTGCGAAATGGAATGCAGATTATCCCCCGCTTTCACTACATAATAAATTGAATTTCCGTTTCTCTTTTTAGCTTCAATGTATAACATTTCGCCGGGGATCAAGTTGTGATTTGCGTCAAAATCATTATAGGTTCTTAATGACTGAATACTAGCTTCGACATCGGTGGCAATTTTTGAAAAACTGTCATTTTCTCTTGCTATGATAAACTTCACTCCATTGTTTTCATATACCCGCCTATTGTTGAAACCCACGCTTACCGACTCAAAATCGTCAATATCAACTTCCATTGAAATGGGCTTTGTTTTTTTAGTGGTTTTGGCAGATTTCTCCTTCTTAACATCCGATTTTTTCAGAGATTGAGCAAGTGAAATATCGTCATAAACATTGAGTTTGTATTTTTCAATCAAATTAATCAGAGTCTCAGCATACTTTGGGTTTGTTGCATATCCGGCTTGTTTAAGCCCCTGTGCCCAAGACTTATAATCGGTAATTTTAAGATCAAACAAAAAGGCATAACGATCGCGACTTGTCAGGAAAAGCGAATGATCGTTAAAAGAATCTTCAGCTTTCTTGTACTTACGGAAACACTCGTTTTTGGTATCATCATCCTTAATGAAAGTGTCTCCAGTCCAATCTTTATGGCATTTAATACCGAAATGATTGTTAGCTTCCTTAGCCAAATCACTTTTTCCACAACCCGATTCAATGATTCCTTGTGCTAAACATATACTAGCTGGAATTTTGTAATCATTCATTTTCCTGATGGCGATATCTTTATAAAGCAGAACATATGAATTCACCATTTCATCATAAGTCGAATTTTGAGCATAAGCAGTAACCACAGTATAGGGGAGGAGTATTATGAAGAAGGTCAGGATTCGTGTTTTCATTTGATAACTAAGTTTAAAATCATTAAAAAGGAAGTAGCAAGCATATGTTATTTGAATAAAGGAAATAAAATTGCGTTTTTTGAGTTTAAATGAACAAAACACTCTTTCGTGCACCTTTTCAAAAATAAAAATTCGAAATTAATCCGCTAAAATCAATCTATTTACTTGCTTGTCTTTGCAATTACAAAGGTAAAATGAAGTTGATTTAAAATTTTTTCTTTCAAAATGAGTTTTACACAATCAATTGTTATTACTTTTGGAAGATATTTCTATGAACAATTATATTCAAACTTATTTCCCTGAACTAACTGCAGTTCAATATGAACAATTACATCAGCTAATTCTGTTGTATGAAGAATGGAATCAGAAAATAAATCTGGTTTCACGCAAAGACATTGAAAATCTGGAATTGCATCATATAGTTCATTCGCTTTCTATTTCAAAAGTCTTTACTTTTCCCCAAGCTTCCAAGGTACTGGATGTTGGGACAGGAGGGGGGCTGCCGGGTTTGCCCTTAGCCATTGTGTTTCCTGAAGTTTCATTCACTTTGGTCGATTCAATTGCGAAGAAAATAGGAGTAGTCGATGATATCATTGCGCGTTTGGGATTAAAAAACGTACTTGCAAAGACTGCCAGGGTAGAAAATATTTCGGGAAAATATGATTTTATTGTAAGCCGTGCGGTTATAAACCTTCCAGACTTCGAAATACTTACCCGCCCCTTGCTACGTCGATCAAAATACAATTTCATGAACAATGGTGTCATTTATCTCAAAGGAGGTGATTTTGAAAATGAACTTGATGCCCTTTCATTGAAATACGCATTATATCCATTGTCAGATTATTTTAAAGAAGAGTTTTTCCAAACAAAGAAAATGGTATATCTTTATTGAGTTTCTTTTCATTAAATCAATTTTCTTTTGCTTGTTGAAAAAATATGTTTGCAGATTTCACGTTTTATACCGTAATTAGCCGAAAATATCCAAAGAATCATTAACTAAAATCAAATTTATGTCAGAACAAAAAAAATTCGTGCCCTTTGTCTCAGCCGAAACCAACATGGCTGAATTTACCTTTAGAGCTGTATTAATAGGGCTCATCATGTCGGTAGTTTTAGGAGCAGCCAATGCATATCTAGGTTTAAAAGCCGGTATGACCATAGCTGCAACATACCCAGCTGCTGTAATCGGAATGGCCTTGCTCAAAGTGTTTAAAGGCTCGATACTCGAAGAAAACATTGCCCGTACAGTAGGTTCCATTGGCGAATCTGTTGCCGCTGGTGCAATTTTCACCTTACCTGCATTTTTTATCGCAGGTGTTTGGCCCGAATTCTATACACCGGGTCATTACTTAACTTCCTCACTCATCCTCATTTCAGGTGGTATTTTAGGTATTATGTTTGTTGCCTTGCTCCGCAGAGTAATGGTAGAAGATGCCGATTTACCTTTTCCTGAATCAGTTGCAGCAGCTGAAATTCACAAAGCCGGAAGATCTGGTGGAGGTGGTTCAAAGTTCTTATTTGGAGCTATGATAGGTGGTGCCCTTATTAAAACTTTGGGCGAATTTAAATTCTTTGCCGCCTCATGGGAAAAAGTGGTAATTTTCACCAAACAAACCATTACTGGAACCATTTTTAGTGGTCAGGGAGGTTTGTTGTTGAGTTCCCCCGGAATTAGCCCTGCATATATGGGTGTTGGGTATATCATCGGACCCAAATTAGGTGCTCTAAACTTCAGTGGCGGTATCATCGCTTGGGGTTTGTTAACACCTATTATTTATTATTTCATAGGCCCCTATTTAGATATGAATGCATGGGCTTCATTTTTAATGACAAAGGATGCTTCTCTCACCCTACAAGCTGCTACCACAAAAGTAAGCGACCCAGCTTATCAAATGGCACAAATCTGGCGCTTCATCGTACGCCCTATCGCAATTGGAGGTATGTTAATGGGAGCAGGTTTCACTTTATTCAAAATGCGCAAAAGTTTAGGTGCTGGTATAGCACGTGCTGTGGGCGATGTTAAGAAAGCAGCCGGAGGGACAGGTGCAGTTTATAACAGAACCGAACGTGACATTAGCTTTATGTGGATTGTTGCTGGTATTATTGGTGTTGCAATATCAACTTTCCTAATAACTTTCTTTATTTTTAATACTAGTTTTATTGTAGCTTTTGCTGCAGCAACTATACTCATCATTCTTGCCTTTTTCTTCGGAGCCGTTTCTGGTTATTTGGTTGGAATCATGGGCTCAAGCAACAACCCAATTAGCGGACTCACTTTGACTGCTTTAGTTGTAACAGCATTAATTTTAGTAGCACTTGGAGTTACTGGAGAAGAAGGCGTTGCTTCAGTTCTTGGAGTAGCTGCAATTGTTTGTGTTTCCGCTGCTGTTGCGGGTGAAATGCTTCAGGATTTAAAAGCAGGGCATCTATTAGGTGGGACTCCTTGGAAAATGCAGATAGGTGACATCATTGGTGTTGTTTTAGCTGGTTGCGTGATGTTTGGAGTCCTTATTATTCTTAATCAAGGCGACATTGCTCAAGGAGTTAAAGAGGGTTATGAAGGTGGATTCGGGAGTAAAAACCTCTCCGCTCCTCAGGCTAGTTTAATGGCGATGCTTTCAAAAGGAATTGTAGGCGGACAAATGGCTTGGCCTTTGATTATCGTTGGTATGTTAATGGGTTTAGCATTTATTCTGATGCAGGTAAAGAGCCCTATGCTGGTGAGTGTTGGTATGTATTTACCTCTTGAAACAACCTTCGCTATTTTCTTAGGCGGCTTAGTTAAAGGTGCTGTTGAAATGTTCAATAAAAGGAAAAAACATAACGAAGGGCAATGCGCAAGAGTTGAAAATACTGGCGTTCTGCTCGCATCTGGGTTTATTGCAGGAGAGGCACTTATGGGCTTGGTTTTTGCGTTATTCTATTTCTTGAATATTCCTACTCCTGTAATTTTTGAAGATCCTTCATTCTTAATCAGCATTGCTGTTTTAACTATTATTGCATTAGTACTCATTTATGTGCCAATTAAAAATGCAGGAAGACCTGACGAACCAGCTCCACCTGTAGCTAATTTCTAAATAAAATTAATTTTAATGAGGTTGTTTGAAAAGGTTCTTTTCAAGCAACCTCTTTCAACATCATTATGGGAGTAAATTTTTTTCAAAGAAGGAAGATTCTTAGAAGTACAAACACTTTAGAGCTGATGCCCTACAGGCTGTACGAATATGAAACTTTAGAAGACAATACGGTAAACGTGTTAATTCAAAAGTTCAAGAATCCCAATCTTCAGTTTTTTCTCCTTCCTCGAAACAAATCGAAACACATTAAAATAAAGCTCGACTCCTTTGGTTCTGCTGCTTGGACATTAATTGATGGCAATCGGAATATTAACACTATTTGCATTGACTTAATACAACAATTTGGTGAAAGCATTCAGCCTGTGGAGGAAAGAGTGAGTAAATTCATCTTTCTGTTGTACAATAACAAACTCATTTCATTCAAAGAATTTTCAAACAAACAAAAATAATATCATTATGGGAAATATATTAGGCGGATTAAAACCAACCGCATTATGGAACAACTTCGAGAGTATTTGTGGAATTCCTCATCCCTCGAAAAAAGAACAAAAAATAACCGAATTCGTTGTAGCTTGGGCTAAAGAACGAAATTTGGAAACCATTATCGACGAAGTCGGAAATGTCATCATTCGTAAACCTGCAACTCCTGGTATGGAAAACCGTAAGGGAATTGTATTACAAGGCCATCTTGACATGGTTCCTCAAAAAAACAACGATACTCCTCACAATTTTGATACCGATCCTATCCTCCCTTGGATTGATGGAGAATGGGTGAAAGCAAAAGGTACCACCTTAGGTGCCGACAATGGAATTGGTGTTGCTGCTGCTATGGCAGTTCTTGAATCGAAAGACCTAACTCATGGTCTAATAGAAGCTTTGTTTACAATTGACGAAGAAACTGGCATGACAGGAGCTTTCGGTTTAAAATCAGGTGTGTTAAAAGGAGATATCTTGATGAATCTCGATTCAGAAGATGAAGGCGAGTTATATGTAGGATGTGCCGGTGGAACCAATGCTAATGTTAAATTTACTTATACTGAAGAAAGTGTACCTGCTGACTCTGTTGCTTTTCAATTAACTGTTAAAGGTTTGAAAGGTGGACATTCTGGAGTTGATATTGCTTTAGAAAGAGGAAATTCTAATAAAATCCTTAATCGTATTTTATGGTATTCATGTAAGAATTTTGATTTAAGACTTTCTAGTATTGACGGAGGAAGTCTTCGCAATGCAATTCCACGTGAATCGACAGCAGTTATTACGCTTCCAAAATCAAATGCTGATGCTTTTAAGAAATTTGTTTCTGAATTTACAGCGATTGTTATCAAAGAATATAAAGGGGTGGAAACTGATTTAACAGTTGAATTAGTAAGCTGTGATGCTCCAGCATTTTTAATTGACAAAAAAACAGGCTGCGATTTATTGAATGCTATATATGCAACTCCAAACGGTGTTATGCGTGATAGTCAAGATATGATCGGTTTGGTTGAGACTTCTACGAATTTAGCTATTGTTAAATCACAGAACAAAACTATTACGGTTCAGTGTTTATTGCGCAGTTCAGTTGATTCAGCAAAGGAAGACCTAGAAAACATGTTTGTGGCTGTTTATACATTGGCAGGAGCAGAAATTGTTTTGGATGGACAATATCCAGGGTGGAAACCCAATATGGATTCTGCAATTCTAAAGGAAATGCTAGCTGCTTATGAAAAACAATTTGGAACAAAACCTAAAATTGCCGCTATTCACGCAGGATTGGAATGTGGTTTATTGGGTGGGGTTTATCCAAATTGGGATATGATTTCATTTGGTCCAACTATTCGTTTTCCTCACTCACCTGATGAAAAAGTGAATGTTGCAAGCGTTGAAAAGTTCTGGGATTTCTTAGTTCAAACTCTTAAAAATGCTCCAGTAAAATAAAAGATGTTTTATTTTTAATTGTAATATGTTGTTTCTGTGTGGAATATAAAAAGAAATACGGATTATTTTACAAAAATGCAATTTCAATACAATAATTTTATATTTTTGCACCTCAAAATAGAGATAAAATGAAAAGAACTTTCCAACCATCACGTCGAAAAAGGACTAATAAACACGGTTTTACTAAAAGAATGTCTACTGCCAATGGCAGAAAAGTAATTGCTGCTCGTAGAGCAAAAGGCAGACATAAGCTTACTGTTTCTGACGAACAGGCTGGTAAAAAGTAAATATTCAAACCAAATAACAGAAAAGAAGAAGATATTATTATCTTCTTCTTTTTTATTTTAATTAAATTTGTATTTTTGCTCCAAAGCTAAAAATATGAATGTTTTGATATGGGGTATTGTTTCTTATTGCATCTTTAAATTCCCATTTCATATTATTTCCTCAAAGAATCAGCTTTCCTATATAATATTCTTTTATTTTTGCCGTTCTTCTAACGGATATTATTATTCAAATAAATTCAAACAAAAAACGATTATTATAATTTCAATGATATCCTTATATTTTATAGGTATCATAAAATAAACCTTTACAATCCCAATTTATTATGAAAAGAATTGATTTCAAAAAGATGCTTCCACATGTTGCAGCAATAATTATTTTTATTGCTATTAGTCTGTTGTATTTCTATCCTGTTATGGAAGGGAAGTCCCTTCGCCAATCGGATGTTGTGAATGCAGGAGGAATGCAAAAAGAAGCACAAACATTTCACGAGAAAACAGGTGAATATACTTTGTGGACGAATTCGATGTTTGGTGGAATGCCCACTTACCAGATAGGAGCCACACCTCCCTCTAAAAACGTATATGCATACACTGAGCCGGTTCTTCGTTTAAATTTACCGCTATATACGGCTGATACTGTTTTCTTGTATTTAATCGGGTTTTATATTTTGCTTCTGGTGCTTGGAATAAATCCTTGGATTTGCCTTATTGGTGCGATAGCTTTTGCTTTCGGGTCTTACAATCTTATTATAATTGAAGCGGGCCATGTTAATAAGGCATATGCTATAGCTTTTATGGCGCCCGTTTTGGCCGGTATACTTTTGACTTTTAAGAAAAAATATCTATTAGGTGGTCTCCTAACAGCATTTATGCTTGGGATTGAGATCTATTTTAATCATGTTCAGATTACTTATTATTTGATGTTTATGATTTTGATAATGATGATAGTGAAATTCATTTATGCTATAATAGAAAAACAAATTAAACATTTTGCCATAGCATCCTTAGTGTTATTTTTTGCTGTTATTCTTGCCGTTTTACCTAACATTAGAGAATTATGGACTACATTTGAATATGGTAAAGAAACTACTAGGGGCCAATCGGAATTAACGCCTAAGGGAAATCAACAACAATCGACTGGATTGGATAAAGATTATGCTTTTGCGTGGAGTTATGGGAAAGCTGAATCATTTACTTTACTCATCCCGAATTTTAATGGAGGAAGTTCTCATCAGGAATTATCTGAAGGTTCTGAAACCGCTCAGGTATTAAAGAAAAATGGTATTTCGAATGTGAAAGATATGTTGAAAGGGGTTCAAACTTATTGGGGCGAACAACCTTTTACTTCTGGTCCGGTGTATGCAGGGGCGATTATTATTTTCTTATTTGTGATGGGTTTATTTTTGATTAAAGGACCCGAAAAGTGGTGGCTATTGGCTGCTGCAATATTATCGTTGTTGTTAGCTTGGGGGAAAAATTTCGATGCTTTCAATGATTTTATGTTTTACAATGTTCCTTTTTACAATAAATTCAGGACCGTGGCGATGGCTTTAGTTATTGCAAGTGTTGCAATTCCAACCTTGGCTTTGCTGGCATTAAACAGAATACTCTTTACTTCAGTTGAAAAGAAAGAAATGCTTCGTGCATTAAGTTATTCGGCTGGTATAGTTGGGGGATTATGTTTGATTTTTGCCATGGTGCCAACTATGTTTTTTGATTTCACCGCGACTTCGGACCCTTCGATGCTGAAACAAGGTTTTCCTGATTGGTTCTTGTCTGCAATTGTACTCGACAGACAATCTATATTTAGAATGGATGCTTTGCGTTCGCTTGTTTTAATTCTTTTGTCGGCAGGTTTAATATGGGCTTTCATGGCTCAGAAGCTTAAAAATGTTTATGTTTTAATTGGCCTTGGTTTATTGATCACTTTTGATGTGTGGGCAGTTGATAAAAGATATTTAAACAACGATGATTTTGTTCCGAAAAGAAAAATGGCATCTGAAATTCAGCCTTCGCAGGCCGACGAGATGATTTTAATGGATAAAGACCCTGACTATCGTGTTTTAAACATCGCGGTGAACACTTTTAATGATGCTTCGACTTCTTATTATCATAAATCTTTAGGCGGTTATCATGGAGCGAAACTCCGCAGATATCAGGAGTTAATCGAAAATCAGATTTCGAAAAATAATGTGAAGGTTTTTAATATGCTCAACACACGCTATTTTATAGTTCCGGGCGAAAAAGGTGAGCAAATGGTTCAAAGGAATGTTGCTGCTCTTGGCAATGCATGGTTTGTTGATGAATATAAATTGGTGGCTAATGCTGATTCGGAAATGACGGCTTTAAGTAATTTCGAACCCGCCAAAACTGCTATTATTGATAAACGTTTTGCCGATGAAGTTAAAGGAATTGTTCCTGGAAAAGACACTACATCAACAATTCAGCTTACTTCTTACAAACCTAATGATTTGGTTTATTCGTCAAAGGCCGATCGTCAGCAGTTGGCTGTGTTTTCTGAAATATATTATAAGAATGGGTGGAATGCTTATGTTGATGGAAAGCTTACTCCACACTTCAGAGTGAATTATGTGTTGAGAGGAATGGTGCTTCCTGCCGGAACTCACACTATTGAATATAAATTCGAGCCTACATCTTTCTATACTGGCGATAAAATTTCGTTGATGAGTTCGATTTTGATGGTTTTGATTAGCCTTGGTGCTATTGGGTTTTCTATTTTCAGGTATCTAAAACCTTCGGTTAAGAAATAGGAAGCGAAAGAATTTTATACTGATAACAATATGATTGAAAATTGTGGTCAGGAAACCGAAATTTCTGACCATAATTCCAAATCTTTCTTTTATTGCCTTGGTGATGTTGTTCTTCGAGAAACCATTGTCCATATATTTGCACAGAATTTCGTGGGTGTTGAACACTGAAGTGGTTTTCGATAGTATGGAAACCACCCAATTATAATCGGCGGCTAATTTATATTTAGTTTCATACAGAGGGGCTAAAGGTCTTTTTACAATTATCGCCTGATGGCAAACTATCATTCCCATTTGCATGCTTTTTTTGTTTAGTTGCAGTGGTGGACGGAGGCGACGCAAACCAATTTCGTGGCTGTCTTCGTCTATTATCATGGCATTGCCATACAAAACATCTTCGTTGTTTGACGATGCAATAATTGTTTCGAGGGTTAGGGGCTGATATATTTCGTCGCCCGAATTGATGAACCAAATATAATCGCCTGTGGCGGCTTCAATGCCTTTATTCATGGCAAAATATAAGCCTTTGTCGGGTTCGCTTATCCAATACGCAATGGATTGGTTGTGGCTTTTAATGATTTCGAGGGTGCGGTCTTTAGAGCCTCCATCGATAATAATAAATTCGATATTCGTGTAGCTTTGATGGCTCAGGCTTAGGATGGTTTTTTCCAGCAAAGCCTCGCTGTTGTATACCACTGTGATGATAGAAACTACAGGTTTGTTAGGGTCTTTCCTGCTGTTTATGTTTTGCTGTCTGTATCCTCCGGTTTCCATGATGGTGGGTTGTTATTTTGTTGGGTTAATGCCCTCTGATTATAAATTCCAGAGCAGAAAGGGCTAATTTGAAACATGAATTCATGATAATAATATTTTTTCTTAATTGGAATTTTTGAATTTTAGATTTGAAATTTGGGTATTAAAATAAGTTTAAAACTTCAACCACCCTATAGATATCATCTTCGGTGTGGCAATATGAAATTGGCAAACTCAGGGTGGTGGAGTGTATTTCTTCGGAAATAGGGTAGGGCTTTGTTTCGATGACATCTTTGAGTGCCAATTGCAAGTTTGGAGATATGGGATAGTGTATTTCTGTTTTAATTTCGTTTGATAAAAGGTATTTCTGCAAGTCGTTTCGCTTGGGATGGCGGATGTTGTAGATATGAAATACATCGGCATAATCGGCATCCCTGAAGGGTTTTATGAAGTCTGATTTTAAATTTTCATGATAGATGTTGGCCAATTTGCGTTTGTGTTCGGTGATTTTATCGAGGTATTTTAGTTTAACCGAAAGGAAAGCGGCCTGAATTTCGTCGAGGCGTGAATTGTATCCAACAACATCGTTGTGATATTTTATTTTCGAGCCATAATTGCGAAGGGTTTTAATTTTATCGTTTAGCAATTCCGACTGTGTTGCAATGGCGCCCGCATCACCTAAAGCCCCAAGGTTTTTGGTTGGATAGAAACTGAATGCCCCGAAATCGCCAAAGGTTCCGGTGGTCTTACCTCTGAAAGTTGCCCCGTGCGACTGGGCACAATCTTCTATCAATTTTAAATTATTTTGTTTGCAAATATCAAGGATGGGCTCCATAAAACAGGGCTTTCCATATAAATGCACCACCATTATGGCTTTGGTGAGAGGACTTATGCTGGCTTCAATTAAAGATGGATTGATGTTGTAGGTGCTTATATCGGGCTCTACCAGAACGGGTTTTAATCCGGCATGGAGTATCGACAAAATGGTAGCAATATAGGTGTTAGAGGGTACAATTACTTCCGAATTCTTATCAAAATCAAATGCTTTTAGCGCCAATGTGAGGGCATCTAAGCCTGATGCTACTCCTGTTACATGATTAGAGTTAATGTAGTTGGCAAACTCCGCCTCGAAAGTTTTAACTCTTTCGCCCAATATATACCAACCCGAATTGAGGGTTGTTTCGAATTCGGTGCTGTATTCTTTGAAAAATGATTGGTTGAGGGCTTTCAAATTTTCGTATTCTATCATGAATTTGATGTTTTTTGTTTTGAGATGGGGAAATACTTCTATCTGCAAAATTAGCAAATCTTTCTTTTTTACGCCATCAAATTTCTTTTTTCTTAATTGATATATTTTATTACGCATACCCTATACATACGCTGAAAATATGAAATTCGCGAAAAAAAACGTACGCACCGCAAACAGATTTGTACGCACCGCGAAAAAAAACGTACGCATCGCGAACAGATTTGTACGCACCGCGAAAAATAACGTACGCACCGCGAACAGATTTGTACGCACCGCGAAAAAAAACATACGCATCGCGAACAGATTTGTACGCACCGCGAAAAATAACGTACGCATCGCGAACAGATTTGTACGCATGGCGAAAAAAAACGTACGAATCAGGAACAGATTTGTACGCATGGCGAAAAAAAACGTACGAATCAGGAACAGAT
>CAIXTV010000123.1 GCA_903922465.1 uncultured bacterium | reverse complement strand
ATCAACAACCCTTTTTGGTTGTAAAGACAGTAATACAAAGAAATTATATGTTAGGTCACAACCAATTTCTTCATTTTCTATCAATAACAATAGTCAGTGTTTGAGCAGTAATAGCTTTGTATTTACCAATTCAACAACGGGTGCTTCAACCTTTTTATGGAATTTTGGTGATGCTACAACATCTGTCAACTCAACCTCTCCTTTTCATATATACGCTAAAGCTGATTCATTTACAGTAAAACTTATATCAACATCCTTCTATGGCTGTAAAGACAGTACTGCACAAAAAATATATGTCAGGTCACAACCAGTTTCTTCATTTTCTATTAATAACAATAGTCAATGCTTGAATGGAAATAGCTTTGTATTTACCAATTTGAGTACCGGACAAACTGCTAATAAATGGAACTTTGGCGATACAACATACTCTACAAGTGTATCTCCAACCGCAAAAACATATTTGTTCTCTGGGGCAAAATCGGTTAAACTGATAGTTACAAGTACTTATGGATGTGTTGACAGTATAGCTCATTCGGTTGATGTTTGGGAAACTCCAGGTACTTCATTTTATACCAACGATACCGTTCAATGTTTAAATGAGAATGCATTTGGTTTTGGATATACCGGTAAAGGAGCTTCATCAATTTTACTGAAATTTGGTGATGGTACCTCATCATATAATAATGGGCATGCATATAGTTCTGTAGGAACTTTTACTGTTAAACTAATTGCTACCTCAATAAAAGGATGTACTGACTCAAGTTCATTAGATGTAATCGTAAAACCTAGTCCTATTGTTAATCTTGGGGTTGATACAAGTATTTTTGATGATGATTCAATTATATTAAAGTCAGGATCAGTGTTTGATGAATATTTGTGGTCAACCAATGAAAAAGGAAGCCAAATTCGAGTTCATTCAACCAAATACGGACTAGGAGTTAAAACATTCTGGTTAAAAGTAACTCAAAATGGATGTGATGGTTATGATACGATCAAGATAACAATTGGGAAAACCAGCAACATTAAAGATATAAAAGCTAATTTTGATCTTAAAGTATATCCCAACCCCGTTAAAGATATAATTAATTTTGAATGTGATATGTCTGGTCAGGATCTGCTGCTATCAATAAGTGATTTGAGAGGTAGATTGGTAAAAACAATCCGCTTAAAATCAGACAGTAATAAACATCAACTCGATATTTCACAACTTACTTCAGGAGTGTACTTTTTGAATTTGTCTAACGAAAAGTATAGTCATACAATAAAAATTGTAAAATTCTAAGAAAATAGAGCAATAGGACGTGCCATTTCGATGTTTGTTCTTTATTATTCGGATTTGAAAATTTAAATTTGGGTGTTATTTGTAAAATGGGATTCAAATTTTCAATATTTTTCTTTTTCCGTTTTATTTATATCTTTGCTTACGGTTTTAGATTAACAATTCACTTTTATAAGCAGGAGTAGCTCAGGGGTAGTCCGCCAGCTGGCGGATCCCAAGCTTAAGGTCTTTAATATAATTTACAAGCGGGAGTAGCTCAGGGGTAGAGCATCAGCTTCCCAAGCTGAGGGTCGAGGGTTCGAATCCCTTTTCCCGCTCAAGAAATAAATGTTTCAATTCCATCATTTCCCAGATTCATTCCTATTTAAATTGATGAAATACCTGTTATTTGAGGGAGTAGCACAGGGGGTAGTCCGCCAGCTGGCGGATCCCTAGCTGAGGGTCGAGGGTTCGAATCCCTTTTCCCGCTCAAGAAATAAATGTTTCAATTCCATCATTTCCCAGATTTCTT
>CAIXTV010000122.1 GCA_903922465.1 uncultured bacterium | reverse complement strand
CACCGAAGGACTGCATTAAAGCACCGAAGGACTGCATTAAAGCACCGAAGGACTGCATTAAAGCACCGAAGGACTGCATTAAAGCACCGAAGGACTGCATTAAGGCACCGAAGGACTGCATTAAGGCACCGAAGGACTGCATTAAGGCACCGAAGGACTGCATTAAAGCACCGAAGGACTGCATTAGACTTATGCAGGAGTAAATTGAAACAATATTGTCCTTTTCAATGGCTCTTCCCCTTCTGCGTTTTGAATAGTGCGGCATAATTGAATACAACAATAATATCGTATAGATGCAAATGAGCGGGGTTATGATTTTTTGTTTAGGAAAGAATAAAGATTCGAGCTCGAAAGCCTATGCATCGTACTCATGAAACTTACACATCAAAAAAAAAGCCTGAACGAATAAACGATCAGGCTTATGGAGTTTTCATTGCATTTAAATGGGAAAACAAAGTTTTGTTAGTGTTCCTCGCTCAGTTCCTTTGCCAATTTCAAATGTGCCTCCCACTGCTGAAGCTCTCTCTTTCATGCTCATTATTCCAAACGAATCTTTTGCATTTATTTCCTCCTCCCTTATCCCTCTTCCGTTGTCGGCAATGCTCACATGAATTTTATTCTGAATTTTGCTAAGCTTAATTATCACTTGAGTTGCTTCTGAATGTCTGCCGACATTGGTAAGTGATTCAAGAATAATGCGGTAAATTACAATAGCAACATCCCGATCAATTTCAAAGGATGTGTCTAAGTCGAGAAAAATATCGATATGAAATCTTGATTTAAAATCATTAGTATAAGCTTCTAAGGATAATTCAAGACCAAGATCATCAAGACTCTGTGGTCTTAATTGTGCAGTAAGTTTCTGAACTAATTTGATAGTATCTTTGATAAGGTTTATCACAGATTGAATTTTCAGCAATGCATTGGGGTTAGTTACATCGTTTTTAATAAAGCTAATATCCATTAAAATTGCGGTAAGCATCTGCCCAAGACCATCATGTAATTCGCGTGAGATGGCGGTTTTTTCTTTTTCAATTAAAGATTCAATATGATTATGCAATTGACGCAATTGCGATAAAGTGAATTGCAACTCATCTTCTGCAAGTTTGCGTTCAATTTCGTTTTCGATAAACTCGAGAGCAAAGGATATGTCGGATGCCATTCCGTCAAGAAGAGTCACCTCATCGGTGTCAAAAAAATCTGCCTCGCTCGAATACATGGTGTAAGCACCAATCACTTTGCCTGCTATGGTCAGTGGTAAAGAAATAGACGAACGATAAGCGTTTTCAACAGCCGCTTCTTTCCACGGTTTCATTAAATCGTCGGTTTCGATATTACTGGTAAAAACACTTTTACCGTGTATTATTGCCTGTCCGGTAGGCCCTGAACAACGTTCTGCAATATTAAAATCAATATTTACATTTTTCAAATAGTCGCCTACTTTACCTGCCGATGCCACAACATCTAGCTTATTGGTTTCAGGGTTAAGGAGACCTATCCATGTCATCTGAAATCCACCATCCTCCACCGCAATGCGGCAGGCTTCATCTAAAAGCTGCTGCCTGTTGTGAACACGCACAATGGCTTGGTCTGTGCTGCTTAATAAGGCATAAACGCGGTTTAGCTTTCTAATATTCTTCTCAGCCTTCTTAGCTTGGGTAATATCTTTATTTAATCCAATCATTCGAATGGCTTCTCCATTTTGATTTCTTATAATAATAGCATCTGCTTTCAGATACAAAACATTGCCATCAGGATGAAGAACACGGAATTCAGTATTATAATTCTTACCCCCATTCAGTGCTTCATTACATTCATCAAACGCCCTTAGCTTATCCTCTGGATGCAATCCGTTTGCCCATGCATCAAAAGTATTCGGAGAATCATCTTTTTTTATTCCATAGAGTTCAAACATTCTATCGTCCCAAATCAACACATTTTCTTTCAGTTTCCATTCCCAAATACCAATTTGCCCCGAAGTCATGGCAAGTTTTAGTCGTGATTCACTTTCAATAAGTTGTTCTTCTGCCAACTTGCTTTCAGTAATATCATTATTAAACCCATACCATGTAATGCTACCATCAGGCAATTTTTCAGGTGTTGATCTGGAAAAAATCCATTGAATAGGCTTGCCGGGTATCTGAACTCTGAATTCGCAAAAAAACGGACTTAAATTCTTAGCCGATTCTTCTATGTCGTTAATAACTTTAGCAGAATCCTCAGGATAAATCACCTTGCCAATAGGAGAAAAGTCGTCAATTACATCTTCTGGTGTACATCCAAAAATATCTTTGATTCCTTCAGAGGCGATGGGAACAACATATGAACCATCAGGTTTTCTTGTAAACTGAAAAATCAAACCAGGTGCATTTGCCGATAGCTTTCTAAATTCAAAATCTTTTTCACGAACTTTTTCTTCTGCCAGTTTGCTTTCTGTGATGTCAATTACAAAACCGCTAGCCTGCAATGGGCTTCCATTAGAGTCTTTTTTTACTACTGCGCCTATGTCATAAAACCATTTATATTCGCCTGATTGTGTTAGTATACGATATTCTATTTCATATTTGTCAGCCAATCCATCAATATGCTTTTGCATGGCTTTCATGGCTTTACTTGAATCTTCAGGATGAACCAATGCAATAAAATCATTATAATGGTTAAATTTTTCGGCTGAATAGCCAAGCATGTCCGCTTTGCGCTTATCGAAAATTACATTTCCTGTAGTAATATCCATTTCCCACCATGCCATATTTGCCGACTGCATGGCAAGTTCAAGTCTTGTATTATTCTCATTCAGGTCTTCCTCAACACTCTTACGCACCTGCTTTTCTTTCGCATCATCAATTGCACGTTTTATTGCAAAAGGCAAACGCTCGAGTCTGTCCTTTAATATATAGTCGACAGCACCGGCTTTTAAAAGTTCAACCGCCAGTTCTTCACCAATTGACCCTGATACGCAAACAAAGGGAACATCGGGGCAAATTTCCCTAGCAATACGAAGAGCTCCGAAGGCATCGAAACCGGGCAATTTAAAATCTGCAATAATGATTTCATATTTATTAGCACTAAGTAAAGCTGAATACTCTTTTTGGTTTTCAACGCGGGTAGAATTTAAATCAAACCCTGCCTCAGTCAACCGCTCACAAATAATTTCATAATCAAGAACTGAGTCCTCAAGTGACAACATATGCAAGGCTGTGCCTTGCTCTATTATTTTATCCATAAAGTATTATTTTTCGGGTGGTATTTCGTTAAGTAAAGCCCAGAACACCCCAATTTGTTTTACTGCGGCCATAAAATCTTTGAAGTTTACAGGCTTTACGACATAGGCATTTACGCCAAGTTCATAACTCCTTTTCAGGTCGGGTTCTTCGCGCGAAGAAGTAAGCATGACTACAGGAATTACTTTTAGCTTTTCGTCGGCACGAATAGCCTTAAGCACTTCAATGCCATCCATGCGTGGCATTTTAATGTCTAATAATATCACCGCGGGATTTTCCTTTTTACGAGCTTTAAATTGACCCTGATAACGCAGATACTCCATTGCCTCTACCCCATCTTTTACAGTCACAACCATGTTAGCAAGGTTGTTTTCGCTGAGAGCTTCAAGAGTAAGCTCTACATCTTTCGGATTATCTTCTACTAATAGTATTGTTCTTAATTGCAACATAATTTTAGTTCTAAGTTATTGGTCATTTTTAGAATGTCAAAAATAATCATTTAATTCATATAATTCAATAGTGATTCACTAAGCTGACATAAAAAGCTATTTGCTTCAGTCTCATTCTGGTGAATTTATTAATTCTCCAATCATAAATTAAATAGGGCTATCTACAACATGTCATTAATATTCTTTTTTTATTGGTCGTTTATATTAAACATCTTTCAAATCTTTCTAATACTACAGCCTCCCTTCTACTTCCATTTTCGGTAATGAAAAATAAAAAGTAGCTCCTTTATCCAGTTCGGCTTCAGCCCATGTGCGCCCGCCATGCTTTGAAATAATGCGACGAACATTGGCCAGCCCTATTCCTGTGCCTTCGAATTCTGCAGCTGAATGTAGGCGCTGAAATACTCCAAAAAGTTTATGTGCATATTGCATATCAAAACCCGCCCCATTATCACGAACAAAGAAAACATATTCATTTTCTTCCTTTTTGACCCCAATCTCTATCCTTGCTTCTACTATTCGACTGCTGAACTTTACGGCATTACTCAGTAGATTCATCCACACCAGTTGCAGCAGACTGTAATCACCAACCACAGGAGGCAAGTGTCCCACTACCCAATTAATATTGCGATTGGAAACATCTTGTTTAATTCTCTTCAGCACTTCCTGAAACAATGTATTCATATCAAGTTTGCTATGATGCATCTCCTGTCTTCCTGTTCTCGAAAATTGCAAAAGGTCGTCAATCAGTGTGCCCATATGCCGCGTAGAATCTGCAATGGTGTCGAGGTAATGTTTTCCTTTTTCGGGCAAGGTATCTTGAAATTTTTCACTTAGTAGGTCAACAAAGCCATTAATATGTCGAAGTGGAGCACGAAGATCATGCGAAACAGAGTAAGTAAAGGCTTCCAATTCCTTAACGGCTTCTTCAAGTTGAGCAGTACGTTCAATAACTTTTTGCTCAAGGGTTTCGTTTAATACTTTAATTTTATCTTCTGCCAGTTTGCGCTCGGTTAAATCCTGAAAGAAACCATAAATTCTGCGATTGGCCAAATCTACTTTCCCAATGGTATGAACATTCCGAACATTTCCTTTTGCAGTAGTGATTTCCAGTTCCAGATCAAATGGTTCGCCAAATTCAATTGCACGTTGCACAGCCTTTTCAATTACAGGTCTGCATTCGTTTGTATAATAATTTATTCCTTTATCAACTGTTTGATTTGAATTAAGTTCAACTTCGTGAATATTATAAACCTCGTCGGTCCATATCTGTTCCATCGTATCTATATTAAACTCCCATCCGCCGACCTTTCCTATTTTTTCTGTTTCAGAAAGTAGCAACTTGCTCTTTAATAATGCTTCTTCTGCCTGTTTGCGCTCAGTAATATCCTGAAAGAAACCATACAGTTTGATAACTTTTCCATTTTCCTTCAAACACAATCCTTTCCCTCTCACCCAGATTTGCTTCCCCTTTGCTGTGCTCATAGGCAACTCATACTCCCAAGGTATGCCGTATTCAATAGCATTCTGAACAAAGGCTTCAAGCTGTTTTTTTGCTTCGGGAGCATAAAAGCTCTGCGAACTTGCTACCGAAGGTTTGATAGAAATATCAACTTCGTGTATGCGGTAGGTTTCTTTCGACCAATAGAGTTCACCTGAAATTAAATCTAACTCCCATCCTCCAAGCTTTGCAATAGAAGAGGTAATATCAAGAAGTTTAGAGGTTTGAACAAGCGCTTCTTCAGCCTGCCTACGATCGGTGATATCTTGTATAATAGCAATGAAACCTTCTGGATTATTGATGTCTGCACCATAGGGAGTGTAGGTCAGTTTGACGAAGATCTTATCCTGATCTGATTTTGTGGTCATATACATCCCATGCTGACGAATTGCCTTAAAATCGATATACCGCTCTTCGGTGGCAACCTGTCCATGTTTGATCTTCCACTTTGTTTCATCTAAAATCGATGGATCTTCAAACAAACGATAAGCACTCAAGGGATCCGTTTCGCTTACCCCGAAATAATTGCGAGCAACACTGTTCACCGAAATCACTCTACCCTCAGCATCAAAACCATTGACTCCGACAGGTGCATTTATAAAAAAGTTCCGGAAGCGAATTTCACTCTTCTGAAGCCCTTCTTCTGCTTTTATCTTTTCGCTTACATCATTTACCAAAACTAATTTCGCAATTCTATTATCGAACATAAGTTCATGTCTGATAATCTCAACCTTAATGATTTCTCCATTTTTCTTTTTATGAAGAAATATACCTGCATTTGTAACACCCTTATCAACTAAACTAACTGATTGTTTCAATTTTTCTATTTCTGTATCAGGTCTGATTTCCAGAATAGTCATGTTTAAAAACTCTTCCCTTGTATATCCATATTTATCAATAAAAGCCTCATTCACCGAAAGAAACTTCAATGATTCTGAATCAAATATTGACATTGGCATTGGGTTGTAATCATAAAGCAATTTATACTTTTTCTCACCTTCTTCTGCTTTTTCTTTAACCTTACGCAATTCATCATTTGTTTGAGCAAGTTCTTCGTATAATTGTAAATATACTTTATTTTGAGATGTAATTTTTTGGGTATTCTCAAGCGAAAGAAGTTCATTAAGCTTACGCTCAGTAACATTGGAAGAAAATGCCGTAGCCCCAATAACTTCATTTTCATCATTTAAAATAGGATTATATCTTGTTTCATAATAGTAGCGTTCAATATCCCCATATTCCTCAATTGTAATATGGCTTTCGCCATTCAATGCCCTATCGTAATTTTTCTTTGCCTTTTCCCTGTCATCTACATTACTTATGCAATCGAGTAGGTTCATGCCTAACTTAACATCTTTTCCGTAAGCCTTAAGCATTATCCGATGGTGAAATGAATTGAAGAACAAATATTGATAATGCAAATCAATTGAAAGGATAATCATATCAATTGGACTTTCGATACTCGATTTTAAAAGAAGTTGGGTATAATCTTTATTGCGTGCCTCCTGCAGCGATTTATTCTCAGCTTGCAATTCGTTTAACTCTATTATGAGTTCTTCTTTCGATTTGTCTAGATTATTCATGACATTTTTTAATACTATGCAAATTAATTTACTTTTTCCTTCTTTTCATAAGAGATAACAGCATCATAATTTCATACAGATATTTTATCAATTAATTAGTTTGACGTTCAATTTAATATTGTTTTGATTACAAATGGGCACTATCTTATTATTTTAATCTGTAATATTTTCTTTTCTTTCTAATTAACTGTTTTCAACTTTCATTACTCCATCTCCTTAAGAATCATATATTTCTTTTCTTTTTCGGAATGTCTCATTTTAGTTTATAGTGTTTAAATTAATCCTTTCAAAATTAATAATAATAATTCAGATAAAATGCTATTTGCAAGATTTTTTTTGTTAAAAGGCCAAATCATAAATTATTCAAATTATTATTCAAACTTTCGCATAACCATAATCTTCAATTTTCCTTTTCATTCACATTCTAACTTTCTTTTATAATAGAATATTGCCAGCATGTCTACTTCTAATTCTATGATTTCATAACACTATTCCACACAAAAAGCTTAGCTTATTCCTCCTAGCTAAGATAATAGTCTGTCGAACGAAATAGCAATAGCCAAGTTCTAATTACATGTGCATTCTTAGAATTCGGACTGATTGCAGAAGAGTTATGCAGGGCTGCAAAAGAGCATTGCAGGAGTACATTGAAGCAATTTTGTCTTTTTTTGCAATTTGTGGCTTATAGTTCATAAAGCATGCAACACTTTTATACTTAACACACCTCTTAATAATTTCGAGTATCTCTAAAAATCTAAAAGTATATTAGCATAAAGCCTCCCATTTTTCAAATCATTACATCATCCTATCGCCAAATCATCAAATCATCAAATTTTCTTACTTTTGCATCACCAAATCCAACCCATGCGCAACAATCTTCTTTCTTTCCTCAAACAATGGTTTTATTGGATTCTGCTATTTGCCCTTGGGAGGTTGGTTTTCCTGATTTGGAACGCCAATATGCTATCAGCCGCGCAAATCAGCCTTAGTGAAATTGCGAAATGTTTTTATTTCGCATTAAAATTAGATGTGTCGACGGCCTGTTATCTTAGCGTAATCCCCTTTCTCATTTATGCTGTATTGTATTTTAAACCTTCAAAGCACATCTATAAAATTCATCAGATATATGTCATCATCGTCACCTTCATTGTTTATTTGATTTCTATTGGCGAAACAGGCATCTATTCAGAATGGAAAAGCAAGCTCAACGCGAAGGCCCTTGCCTACTTGCAAAACCCTGCCGAAATTGTAAGTTCAACTTCAACACTCAACGTTATAGGTTTGTTGCTATTATTGGGAATTCTCATTGCGGGTAGTCTTATTTTGTTCGAGAAGACATTTCCTTTCACGAAGCATCCCTTTAAAAAAAGTGTAGCAGCAGGCATTGCATTTATCCTGCTAATGCCTTTGCTTCTATTCACAGGAATAAGAGGCGGTTGGGGTGCCATTCCCATCACTCAAAGTCAATCATGGTACTCTCACTATGTCATTCTCAACGATGCAGCAGTTAATCCGGGCTGGAATTTGCTTGTGAACATCATCAACAATCAGAAATTCCTAAAGACCAACCCCTTTGAAACCATGCCCGATGCCGAGGCAAATAGGATGGTTGATGAAATTCATTTCTGCAAAACTGATACCACCATCAACATACTTACAACACCTCGCCCCAATGTGGTGCTGATTATCATGGAAAGTTGGTCGGCAGATTTAATCGAATCTCTCGGAGGCACAAAAGGCATTACTCCACAATTCCACGAATTAGAAAAGGACGGATATTTGTTTACTCAGGCCTACTCATCAGGCAACCGCTCTCAACAAGGTATGGCGGGTCTGTTTGCTGGATTTCCTGCCCTTCCCATCACTACACTCACCGAGCATCCCGACAAATACGTGAAGCTGCCTAGCCTTATCAAAATACTCAATGCTAATAAATACAGCACTTCTTTCTATTTCGGAGGGCAACTGATTTATGGAAACATCAAGTCATTCATTATGTTCAATGAATTTAATCGTATCGTTGAAGGAGAACAGTTCGATGCAAAGATTCCACGTGGCAAGTTAGGGGTTCATGACGAATATTTGTTTAAGCGTCAGCTAAACGACCTAAAGACCGAACAACAGCCTTTCTTTTCGGCTATGTTTACGCTTAGCACCCATTCGCCCTACGATGAGCCAATGCAAAAAGTGCTCGACTGGGGCGGCACCGAAAATAACTATATAAATTCGGCCTACTATACCGATAAATGTCTGGGAAACTATTTAACAGAAGCTAAAAAGCAGGCTTGGTATAACAATACACTTTTCATTATCCTAGCCGATCATAGCCATAATACCTATCGCAATCACAACCTTCAAACTTTCGAATATCATAAAATCCCCATTCTGCTCTATGGCAATGTCCTGAAACCCGAACTCAGAGGGAAACAATCAGAAGTTTACATCTCACAAACCGACATCCCTTCTACCCTACTACATCAGTTGAAAATTCCCTCACAATTTGAATGGAGCAGAAACGTATTTAATCCCTACGCCCCCCATTATGCCTATTTCGAAATGAATGACGGCTTAGGATGGATGCGTCGCGATGGTTATTTCGTTTATAATAAGACTGAGAATGTTTTTCTCGACAAAAAGCTCCCCAACCCCCTTGAGGATAGTATTGTTAAGGAAGGGAAAGCCTATCTTCAGCACCTTTTCAAAGAGTTTATCGACTTTTGATGCTGCAAACATCAATAAAATGCTATGAATTTGTGAAAGAATGAATATTTACATATACTTTTGCAAATATTTATTCAGATGAAGTATTTCTCAAATATCGCCCTTCCTTTTGTAGATCCAATACTTGTTTTCTGTATATTACTTCTCATTGTCCTTTTCGCCCCCATCATACTTCGTAAGTTCAGAATACCAGGTATAATTGGCTTGATAATAGCAGGTATTTTCATTGGGCCTCATGGATTCAATCTGGTTATGAATGATAGCAGTATTGAGCTGTTCGGGAAAATCGGATTATTGTATATCATGTTCCTTGCAGGCTTAGAAATGGATCTTCTCGAATTTAAACGAACCCGTTACCGAAGCATCGTTTTTGGAGCATTTACCTTTTTCATCCCTATCACTATAGGCTATTTGGTTTCCTATTATATTTTCGAATACGGTTTACTTTCTTCTATCCTAATTGGGAGTTTATTCTCAACTCACACCTTGCTTTCCTACCCTATCGCAAGCAAATTGGGTATTATAAAAAACGAAGCGGTAACCATTACCATTGGAGGGACATTAATCACCGACACTGCCGTACTGATAGTGCTTACCTTAGTAACTCACATTGCCGAAAACGCATTGAGTATTTGGTTTTGGTTGAGTTTGTTGGTGTCTTTAATCATTTTCGGCATCATAGCACTTTGGGTTGTGCCTCGTGTAAGCAGATGGTTTTTCCGTCACTTTCATTTCGATGCTTCATCGCAATTTATTTTTGTTCTATCTACCATGTTCCTGATGTCATTTATGGCAAAAGTAGCAGGCATAGAACCAATCATTGGTGCCTTTTTAGCAGGATTGGCCTTAAACAAATTCATCCCCGAAGGTTCAGTATTGATGAATAGGGTGGTTTTCATTGGCAACACCCTATTTATCCCAATATTTCTTATAAGTGTTGGTATGATTATCAATATTGAGCTTTTATTGAACGGCACGCAAGCACTTTACTATTCAGGCATACTCATAGTCGTAGCTTTAGTAACAAAATATCTTGCGGCTTATCTCACACAAAAAGTCTTTAAATATTCAAGGACTGAACGAAACGTAATCTTTGGATTAAGCAGCGCCCACGCCGCCGCAATATTAGCTGTGGTAATAGTTGGCTATAGGGTTCATCTAATAAATGATTATATCCTGAATGGATCTATTTTAATCATTTTGGTTTCCTGCCTTGTAAGTTCATTTATCACAGAAATTGAAGGACGAAAGCTTGCTATTATTGAAAGTAAAAAAACTTATAATAAAGCTGACTTACTTGAAAGAATCCTTGTTCCGGTTTCAAATCCTAAAACCGTTGACCCTTTGATAGAATTCGCCATATTAATCAAAGATAAAAGGTCACACGAACCATTATATCCTCTTTCAGTATTATTAGATGACGAAAATCTTTCTCAAAAAATCATCTCCAGTAAAAACATACTACAAAATGCGATAAAACTTGCCGCAGCAAGCGATATACAATTGCAAACAGTTACTCGAGTTGACATGAATATAGCTGATGGAATAAATCGTGCTATAAAAGAACTCCTTATCACCAATATTGTTTTAGGTTGGACGGGCCAAACAACCTCATCAAAGTTATTTTTCGGTTCAATTTTAGATAAAATTCTACTTAAAAATGATAAAATGGTGATGATACCCCATTTAAAAAGAGCGATTCAACAGATAAAACAAATAACCGTTATTGTTTCTCCAAATGCTGAAATCGAAACAGGCTTCAGTCAATGGCTATCTACCATTAATCAGCTATCGAACAACATTGGCGCTACAATTGAATTCTATGCGCTAAAAGAATCACTCCAGCGTATCAAAGAAGACATTAAAAGTGTTCATGCAATTGATTATTTCGAATGGAATATCAATGAAAACGTATCAAACATTATAGCAAAAAAGTCAGAAAACAATTTTTTAGTATTTATTACTGCTCGTCAACGCAGTGTTTCCTATTGTAGTTTAATCGATAATCTGCCCCGTCAATCATATAAGCTTGTTGAGTATTTCGATTTTATGATTCTCTACCCCGAACAGATACAGGGTAAAACAACATCCTTCACTAAACGCCTTGATGGACTCGATGTATCCCCTATTCAGGAAAACATCGACCGTTTTAATAAAATAAGTAAAACTGTAAGAAATGTTTTCAAAACTTCACATCAGGAAGAAAATACCCCTAAAACATAATAAATTTCATCAGTTAACGTTATTCATTTTGTTTTTCAGGCTACCTTTGATAATATGAATTATACGTATAACATACTGTTTTTCTTTTTACTAATAATCAGTTCACTCGATGTGTTTTCACAAACGAATGAGAATGATGTGATTCAACTATCAGGGATAGTTCTTTCAGATACTTCAAAAAACCCTATTCAATTAGCGAGTGTGATTGTTAAGAATACGCGCAGAGGTACCAATACAGATTATATGGGTTTTTTTTCTATCGTTGTTAGGAAAAACGAAAGCGTTCAGGTTTCTGCCTTAGGATATAAAAAAGCTATTATTACGATTCCCGATACGCTTACAGCCAGCAGATACGGAGTTTTCGTTCACATGATTAGAGATACAGTGATGCTAAGAGAAACAGTTGTTTTCCCCTGGCCCTCTATTGAACAATTTAAAAAAGTGTTTGTTGAATTAAAAGCACCTCCTGATGCTTTTGATATTGCAAAAAGGAATTTAGCTGTTGCAAACAATAAAAGTTATTTCCTCAATTATAAAATGGATGCATACAGTAATTACAATAGCTATATTCAGAAGCAAACTGACAAGTTATATTATGCAGGACAAATTCAACCCAATAATCTTTTAAACCCTTTTGCATGGGCAGCCTTTTTCAAGGCATTAGGGAATGGAGATTTCTCTAATACGAATAACAAATAAATATATTAATTTCGCTGACAAAATCGGATACTTACAATGCAAATAGCTTTTAACTATAAAAACAGAAACATAATAAGATTCTTCTATCATTATCGTTTTGTGTTTTTATGTTTCTTTCTTCTATTTATAAACTCAGGTTTCAGTCAGAATAACGCTGTACTTTTTGGTTATGCAAAGGACGATAACGGAAAAGACTTGGAGATGCTCAACATTTCTATTGGAGGCACTCAACAAGGGACATTGAGCAATAAAAAAGGATATTATGAACTAAATTGTCCTAGTGGAAAGGAAATAACCATTTACTTTTCCTTCATAGGTTATAAAACAGAAAGCGTTAAACTTACCTTGCAGCCCAACGAACGCAGACAAGTAAATAAAACATTAAAATCACTTACATTCAATGTAACTCCATTTGAAATAATTGATAAAAATAAAAACACTCAGGGCTTTATAAGAATCGATCCAAAATCAGCCACTTCTATTCCAACGGTTTCAGGAAGTGGGATTGAAGAACTTGTGAAACGCTCGGGAATGGGAGTAAGTTCCAGCAATGAGTTAAGTTCGCAATACAATGTAAGAGGTGGTAATTTCGATGAAAATCTGGTGTATGTGAATGATATTGAGATTTACCGTCCTTTTCTTGTTCGTTCAGGTGAACAAGAAGGTTTAAGTTTTATTAACTCTGATTTGGTTGAATCTATTCAATTTTCATCAGGTGGATTTGAGAGTAAATATGGTGATAAAATGTCATCTGTATTGGATATCACTTATAAGAAACCTGAAAAATTCGGAGGCTCTATTTCTATGAGTTTACTAGGAACTTCCGGTCATCTTGAAGGTTGTTCGAATAACAAAAGATTTATGTTTCTACTGGGAGTTCGCCAAAAGACAAATTCTTACATTCTTAAGGCTCTTGATACAAAAGGTGAACACAAACAATCCTTTCTTGATGGACAATTATACATGAAATACGATCTCACTGAAAAGCTATCAATTGACTTCTTAGGCAATTATGCTCAAAACTCATATACACTTATTCCACAAACCCGCCAAACTGATTTTGGGACTTTCAACGATGCCAAACGTTTAAAAATATATTTTGACGGGCAGGAACTAGATAAGTTTGTCACTTGGTTTGGAGCTGTTTCTGCAAATTATCAAATTAAAAAGAACCTCAAACTCAAACTTATTTCCTCTTTCTTTAATTCAGCAGAGAGTGAAACTTACGACATTCAAGGGCAGTATTGGCTCGATCAATTAGAAGTTGATTTTGGCTCATCTACTTTCTCCCAACCTGCCTACAATCTTGGAGTAGGAACCTATATAAATCATGCGAGAAATAAGCTAAGTGCAAATGTTTTCAACATTGAGCAAAGAGGTGAATATCAATTTAAGAAAAGTAATTTCCAATGGGGAGCAAAGTATCAACATGAGTATTTCGACGATAAAGTGAGTGAATGGAAGATGATAGATTCAGCAGATTATACTCTTCCCCATTTCCCAGATTCGGCAGGTTACACCAACCCAAGTCTTCAAACGATTTACCCCCTACTAATGCAAAACGTGGTAAAATCGAAGAACATCCTTTCAACCAACCGTTATTCAGGCTTCATACAAAACACATGGATTATTAGAAGCGATAGTGTTAAGTTTGGAATTACAGCAGGTATTAGAGCAAACTATTGGGACTTTAACAATGAATTCCTTTTGAGTCCAAGATTGTCTTTTGTTTATAAACCAGCATGGAAAAACAATTTCTCTTTCCGGTTTGCAACAGGTTACTATTATCAACCTCCTTTTTATAGAGAACTTCGTTATCCTGACGGCAAACTAAATTCAAATTTAAAAGCACAGGAATCAATTCATTTTGTTTTGGGCAGCGATTATGTTTTCAACATTTGGAATCGTCCTTTCAAACTTGTAGCTGAAGTATATTATAAGTATCTCAACAATTTGATTCCTTATGAAATTGATAATGTCAGAATTAGATATTTTGCCGAAAACTTGTCAAAAGGATACGCTGCAGGTATCGACTTAAAGCTTAATGGAGAGTTTGTTAAAGGAGCAGAATCTTGGGCAAGTGTTTCTGTCATGAAAACAGAAGAAGACATAAAAAACGATTTCTATTACAAGTATTATAACCAAAGTGGGCAAGAAATAATAGCAGGATACTCCTATGATAATGTTGCTGTTGATAGCACTCGATTCGAACCTGGGTATATTCCTCGCCCTTCAGATCAGAGAGTCGTGTTTAATATTTTCTTTCAGGATTTTTTACCAAAAAACCCCACCTACAAAGTGCATTTAAATCTGGTTTATGGAAGTGGTTTATCGTTTGGGGCACCAGGGTCGCCAAAATACAAACAAACCCTTCGCATTCCTGCATATCGAAGAGTTGATATCGGTTTCTCCAAACAATTAATTGGTGAGAAAACTAAATTTTCAAAGAAGAATCCACTTCAATATATAAAATCATTGTGGTTAAGTGTTGAGGTTTTTAACCTCTTACAAATTAGTAATACGGTTTCTTATATTTGGGTTAACGATGTCACCAATAGGAGTTATGCAGTGCCTAACTATTTAACCCCTAGACAACTGAATGCCAAACTTATTCTGACTTTTTAGTTAAGAATAAACCTAAGCATTATTATTGAAAAACAATTAAGTAAATCCACTTCTAAACCCAAAGTTTTGACTCCCATCACACCCGAAGAACTTCAAGTAATTCATCATTCATACAATGAGTTAATTCGAAAATGTACTCCAATCCTTCAAGAAGGAGATATTAAAAGATTAGAAACTGCATTCAATTTAGCTTTTGAAGTTCATAAGGACCTTAGGCGAGAAAGTGGGGAACCTTACCTTATGCATCCCCTATCGGTTGCACATATCACCTTTGGGGACCTTGGGTTGGGAATCAATTCACTTATATGCGCATTGATACATGAGGTACCTGGAAAATCAGATGTAAGCATTGAAAACATTCAAGAGATTTTCGGTGATGATGTTGCTTTAATGCTTGCTTCCTTCAGAAAGATATGTGGTTTAACCACTAAGTCGGATAAGACTCAGGTCGAGAACTTCCGTAAACTTATTCTTTCCATTTCAGAGGACATACGTGTAATATTACTTAAGCTAGCAGACAGACTTCATAATATTCGTACACTCCAGTCAAAGCAAACAAATTCGCAGCTGCGAATTGCTCACGAAACTTTTTTCCTATATGCCCCTCTTGCTCATCGACTTGGTTTATATAACATCAAATCGGAGCTTGAGGATTTATCAATACAGTATCTTCAACCCAAGGCTTATTCATTTATCAAACAAAAAATAGATGAAACTGAGATGCAAAGGAATCAGTTTATAAGCACTTTCATCGAACCCATTAAAAGTGAACTTGCGAAAACAAGTTTGAATTTCGAAATAAAAAGTCGCACCAAATCCATTACGTCGATATGGAATAAGATGCAGAAGCAAAAGGTAGATTTCGATGAAGTGTATGACCTTTTCGCAGTGAGAATAGTGCTAAATTCTCAGAAGGAAAACGAGAAACCAGATTGTTGGAGAGTGTATTCAGTAGTTGCAGACATATATCAACCCAATCCAACTCGTTTGCGTGATTGGGTGACAACTCCTAAGGCCAACGGATATAGCTCGCTACACACTACAGTAATGAGCAAGCAGGGCAAATGGGTAGAGGTGCAGATACGCAGTCAAGCAATGCATGAAGTTGCTGAGAAAGGTTTGGCAGCTCATTGGAAATATAAGGGCGAAAAAAGTGAAGGTATAGAAAACTGGTTGAAAAATGTACGCGATTTACTGGAAACAACAAAAACAGGCGAAGCTGAATTGCTCGAAAACTTCAAACTAAATCTTTACGAAAAGGAGATTTTTATTTTTACACCTAAGGGTGATTTAAAGAAGCTACCTAAAGGCGCTACTGTCTTAGATTTTGCATTTCAGGTTCATACCAACATTGGCACCAAATGTGTTAGTGCAAAAGTGAATTATAAGCTGGTTCCACTTCGACATGTATTGCAAAATGGCGATCAGGTGGAAATTATTACTGCTAAAAACCAGAAACCTACTTCCGATTGGTTGAATTATGTGATTACGTCTAATGCAAGAGCTCGCATTAAAAAGATTCTGAATGAGGAAAAATATATTTTGGCTGAACAGGGGAAAGAGATACTTCAGCGTAAGCTGAAAAACTGGAAAGTCGCCATGACTGACAAGAAAATCAACGACTTGATTTTGTTTTATAAGTTGCGCAATGCCGTTGATTTCTATTATTTGATAGCCACCGAAAAGATTGATGTTTTTGATGTTAAGAGTTTTTTGCTTGACGAAACTCTCGCAGTAGAAAACTCTCAGGAAAAACCCAAAAATGCAGTTCAAGCAAGCAAAAGCAAAACATCTGACGAAGGTTTTAGCATAGGCGAAAACAATATCGATAATATTAATTTCAGTTTGGCTCCATGCTGCAACCCTTTACAAGGCGACGATGTATTTGGGTTTATCACCGTAGGAAAAGGCATTACCATTCATCGGTCGAACTGCCCCAATGCTAAATCATTGCTTGAGAAATTCGAATATCGCATAGTGAAAATCAATTGGAAGAAAACAGAATTAAACGAAGACTTCCAAAGTGAAATCGTCATCTCAGGAAACGACAGTGTGGGCATATTAAATCAAATTTCAAAGGTGATTTCAACCGATTTAAAAGTGAATATGAAATCCATATCTATACAATCGGCTGATGGCATTTTCACAGGAAACATCACAGTGGTGGTGCCTACTACCAAACATCTCGAAGTGTTGATGAATAAATTATCAAAAATCAAAGGAGTGTTAGAGGTAAAAAGGGTTTGATGAGTGAATATCATTTGTATTCATCTAATGCTAATAAATTTTTGATATAAGCAAATACTGTCTTATTAACGATAAATCATTTTGGGTTTTCATATCATAAAAAAAGCCTTGACACTAATGCATCAAGGCTTTTTAATGTTTCAGTTCAGATTATTGCCACGAAGCAATGATGGTGTAATCTGCTGCAGTTAGTGGCGTACCTCCAGTAATTTGCCAAATGTAAGTTAAAATATCACTTTCGTGATTAACCAAAGTTGTTTTACCTTTCAAAGCAGCCATGAAGCGAACTAGTTGATCGTTATTGCTCACAACTTTACTAATGTAAATTGATGATGGGCCTGGCACACCACGATGTGAGTTGGAGCAGAATGATTTCAAAATAAGATCTAAAGTATCACCTCCTGGTATGGTTACCGTGTCGGGGATGATGATTATACCTGTTTGAGTAGTGTCAATTACAGTGGAATCGTCTACACTTTTATTGCAGAACACTAAACCAGCTGGAAAAACAAAGGTGGTTGGACTTGAGCTGGTGTTATACAGCTTCATATATAAATTTACGAATACTCCTAATCCATGAGTTACCCAATTGCTTTTTGGTGAATTTGCAATAAAGTTTTCCCATGCTTGATAAGTTTTTTTACCAATGAAAGGAGATTTTCCGGGATCGCCACCTAAAATACTACCCACTAATTTTACGTTTGAAGGTAAAACAAAAGCAGTGCCTGATGGAGTGCCACCATAAGTACCAAAACCGGCTAAACTTGTTGATAGAACCGGACCAGGTGCCGGTACATCAGCAGGAGGAGTTTTATCCTTGCTACAGGATACAATGAAGATTGCTAAGCTTAACAAAAACAAAAAAGGAAGTGTTTTTTTCATGATTTTTGATTTTTAAAATTTGGGGACAATAATACATCTTTTTTTATATAAAAGCAAATTTTCTATCACTTATTTCCATTTTATTTTTACTGAATTCAAAAACATCATTATTTATAAGGGATACAGGAAATATCATTTCCGTATTTCAAGACATCTTTCTTTAAAACAAATGACATTCGAATAGTTTTTTATTCGAAAATAAGGTGATTTTTGGTAGTAAATATAAATTCCATAAAATAAAAAAGCATGATTCACCTCTTTGAAAAAATGCATTTCATTTTCTTTATCATGAATTAAAACTACAGTTGTATTGATATAAAAAAAGAATAATCGTTTCAAATCTAAGAGCATCAATATTCTAATTGAATTAGGTTTTCTTATGAAAGCTCACCTAAATGTTACGTGGTTAATTTCCAAATTATGCATTATTGCAATTTGCCCAATGTTTGAATGATAAAGCTAGGAATTGTATAAAGCAAATGTCATGTCGCTAATGAAATAACGTTGATTGTTTTAAAAATATGAATTGTCATCTGGATTAAGAAGCGCTTCGGATGACTTGAGTTTAGTCTATAAATTGTTATTTTTTATTTCTGAAGGCTTGAATCTTCTTTAGCAGGGCTTGAATCTTCCTTCGGACTAATAGAATTCCCTTCGGATTACTAGAAAACTCCTTCGGATTACTAGAATTTCTTTCGGACGGCTAGAAAACTCCTTCGGACGCTTAGAATTTCCTTCGGACGGCTAGAAAACTCCTTCGGACGCTTAGAATTTCCTTCGGACGGCTAGAAAACTCCTTCGGACGCTTAGAATTTCCTTCGGACGGCTAGAAATTTCCTTCGGACGGCTAGAATCTTCTTTCGGACGGCTAGAAAGTAGCTTAGAACTGTTTTTTTATTTCTACCATATAATTGAATTAGAAAGAGAATGCCAAGACCTCACTCTTTTGCACTGCAAATGAATAGTGAGCATAATTTTCAACGTCTATGTTCGCTATTGAAAGAAAACTGATTAGAAAGACTTATGTTTAAACTCAACCTTATTTTAATACTCAGTTGGAAACGTATCGATATAATTATTATTTTTGTAATTCAATTCAGTTTATTCAAACTCCTACTAATTTATATTGTAAGTTTGCATATAAAACAAAACATAAACTAACCAAAACCTAAAATAATGGACAATATTATTCAACTTAAAATCACCTTAAAAGATAGTAAACCTCCTATTTGGAGACGTATACTCGTTGAGAAAAACACAACATTCGAAAGACTTCATTATATAATTCAACTTACTATGGGCTGGAGTGATAGTCATCTTCACGATTTCGAAGTTAATAAACAGCATATTTCTATTACTGACGAGGAGTCTGATGCAGATACAGTTGATTCGACAAGTGTAAGATTAGAAAATGTTGTTGCAAGCGAAAAAGATAAATTCTTGTATGTTTATGATTTTGGCGATTGCTGGGAACACGAAATTTTGGTAGAGAAATTTCTGCCAACAGATAGCAAATTGAAATATCCCGTTTGTACGGGAGGAAAACTCTGCAGCCCACCGGAAGATTGCGGAGGTATTCCAGGTTTCTATAATCTAGTGGAAGTGCTTGCCGACAAAAAACATCCTGAAAGGGAAGAAATGTTAGATTGGGTAGGGGGCAAATTCGATGCTGAGTTTTTCGACCTCGACGATATTAATGATGGTCTGAATTCACTTGACGATTTTATAGAAATGATGAGAGATTTGAAAAATGATTTTTTTTAATAGTCACATTAACTAATGGCTAATTTCATCTCAAGTTACATTTCAAGGGAAACTGCCTACTCCAAAGACACCTTTGGGAAAGTGGGTATTACTCTTCGTTGTTGAAGGTCCCCTACGCTCACTATAATTTAAAATTAATGATAATCTTAGCAGGAGAATCTCCGTCTGAAAGTCTTTAGATAATGCATGTCTCATATGAGAAATTCATTTAGATATAATTAAAGATAAGCATTTTACGAAATTTTCAACCTCCGAAAACATTGTCATAATTTGCGAATGAATCTCTTCATTGATATATATTCACCACAATTAAAAAATATTCTTAATTTCGCAAACAAACTCAACCAATTTTTTTACATGAAAAAAGTATTAATTTCTCTAGTGGCTGTTATATCCTTTTTAGGACTTTCAGCCCAAAACAAACAAGATGATGGCAAAGTAACGATGATTAAAAGTGTGTTCACGGGCATCTCACGTCCTTTGCGCGACTTGTTTGAAGAAAACCAAACTCCTAACCAAAGCACCAATTTTGTTCAACATGATGGAGTGTTTGAATCAAAAGATCGTGAAGGTCGCATTCCTCAAACCTTCGTTCCAACCAATGAAGTTGACCCTGTTATTCAATCAGAGCCAGGAATTTATCAAGCAAAAACTTTGGTAAACTGGGCTGGTCAAAATGATGGCAGCTGCCCTCCCGACCCATCAGGTGCATGTGGTACCAACTACTATGTTCAAATGGTGAACGCCACTCCTATTAAAGTATTCAACAAAACCACAGGCGCTCAAGTTGGCACCGTTAAACAATTAGGTAGCTTATGGAGCTCAAATACCAACGACGGCGACCCTATTGTGTTATACGATAAATTTGCCGACAGATGGTTTTTAAGTCAATTCCAATCTTCTGGAAACAAAACCAATATTGCCATTTCAACCACTAACGACCCAACGGGAACGTATTACACTTATCAATTCACAAATGCTTCTTTCCCCGATTATCAAAAGTTTTCTATTTGGCAAGATGGTTATTATATGACATCAAACCAAGGCACACAAAATGTATATATTTTTCAACGTTCGGTGATGTTAGCCGGCGGCACACCTAAAGCATTTTATAAAACCTTTTCTCCTTCAGTTGGAACTGGTTTCTTCTGCCCACTACCTGCTGATGCAGATGGAGCATTACCACCAGCTGGCACTCCTTGCCCAATTTTCTGCTACGAAGATAATGGCTGGGGAGGGTCACATACTGATGCCATTAATGTTTACAGTTTCACTGTAGATTGGACTCCTAGTACTCCAACTGCCACAGTTGCATCTCAGCATATCCTCACTGACCCATTCGATGCATCTTATAATTCAAGTTGGAATGACATAACCCAATACGGAAGTACTCAAAAATTAGATGGTATTGGTGGAGTATGTACATTCAGAGCACAGCATAGAGTTTGGACAGGATATAATTCGGTAGTTCTAAGCAATGGTGTGAAAACTGGTGTAGGTACACAAAGAAGTATCAGATGGTACGAAATGCGTAATACAGGTGGCACTTGGAGTATTTATCAACAAAGCACTTATGCTCCTGCTGATGGTTTAAATCGTTGGGTAAGCAGCATTGCAATGGATGATAATGGTTCAATCGGTATGGCGTATGCAATAACCGGAACAGGAGGAACAGGCGGAAACATTTACCCAAGCCTTGCTTACACTGGCCGTAGAGCAACAGACCCACTTGGAACGATGACGTTTGCAGAAACCATTGCACAAGCAGGTACAGGCGCTATCACAGGTTGCTCTAATCGTTTTGGCGATTATTCTCACACCTCACTAGATCCTTCAGATGGAATTACTTTTTGGCACACTGGAGAATATGGTTCAAGTAGTGGAGCGAGTGGTTATGGAACACGCATCTTTACCTTCCAAATCCCTACCAATGTTGGTATAAACGAGAGTAAACCACAACTTACACCCAGTATTACGGTTTATCAATCAGGTTTTGATTTGAATGTAAAAGCAAACAATTTACCTTCAAACAATCAAATGGTGGTTGATTTATTCGATATCAACGGACAAATTATAAAAGGCAAAACTATTGTTCCTAATACCAATTCCTTCGAAACTACGCTGAATGTGACAGGACTTGCTGCTGGCACTTATTTAGTTAGAATTGGTGAAGCAAATACAGCTTTCCAAAAAGTAACTAAAATAGTTATTGAATAATCCCCTTCTTTTTTCATTAAAAAACACTCAACCTAAATTAATAAGGTTGAGTGTTTTTTTTTATTGCTTTACTCAATTAAGCGGTAAAGGCCAATTTAAACGATTCAGTTAAGGGCAAATTAGATTTTCACTTTGAATTTACAATTGCTACAAATGACATCTCCATTAATGATTATTTCACCCTAGAAGTTAAATAATCATTGTTTTCGAATCGGATATCTATTTTGTCACCAATCGCAATATGAGGAATCATTACTCCCTCACCAGCAAGAATAATGTCGCCTGTTTTAAGGGTATAGAAATGGGATGCTTCGCTAATTGAATTATCAATCAAATCTTGCCAGTTAAATTGTTCATCTGTGAATTGCTCGTTTAATCCCAATTGGCATGAAATCTTATCTCTAACAGAATTTGCTTCTATAAAAGGGCCTACATTCAAACAATAATCATAAGCTATGGCTGGGAGATAATTAGAAGCTTTTTCAGCTAATTCCTTAAGCAGGTCAAGTCCAATAAAATGGACAAACAAAGCAATTTCATTGTAATACGACTTTGCAAATTTAGATTGAATCTCCTTACCTAATTTATTAATCTTCACCCCTGGCTGAACTAAAGCACACAAATCTTTACTTAAACTTGGATAAAAAAAAGGAAGGCTCCTTAGTATTAAAGCAGTTTCTGGAAGAATACTATGACAAGGAGAGTTATCTTCAATAGTGAGGTTTAAAATGGCTTTTGAAATGTATCTTCCGTTGAATATAATTTTCATTTTTCGATTTCTAAATGAATAATTGCAACACAAATAAAAAGGGTTAAAGTAAAATAATAACGAAAGTGAGAAATATTATATTTTAGAATATCAATTAGATATGCTTTCCTATTTTACATTTACAGAGTTATTATTAAACCCTCTGAGTTTTATGGCTGTAATAACCTTTTTGGTTAGTAAAGGAAAATCACTTTTCATCATCCAATCGTAGTAAGAAGGTTCAGTTTTAAAAACCAATTCAACATTTTGTCCTCTGTGTTTGCCAAAACTAAAGGTTTCAACCTGTTGATCGTTTAAAACAATAAATCCAACGAAATCAATGTTTTTTGAGTCAAAGGAGAATTCGTGAAGTGCTTCCACATCATTTTTAATTGGTTGTGAAACCTTGCCCGCTTTGTCTTTATATTCGATTTCATTGTAACGTTCTAGTTGTGAAATTAAAATATCGTATGTAGCGATAGTGTCGGCCTCTGCAGTGTGAGCATCAATAAGTTCTTTTCCACAATAAAACTTTAAAGCTGCCGACAAGTTGCGGGGCTCCATTTTGTGGAAAATATTCTGCACATCAACATAGCGTCTGTTACGGAAATCGAATTCAACACCTGCTCTAAGAAACTCTTCAATCAACAAGGGAACATCGAAACGATTCGAATTATAACCCGCCAAATCGCAATTTTGAAGCATTTGAGAAAACTCAACTGCTACTTGCTTAAAGGTAGGCATGTCTTTCACGTCATCATCTGTAATCCCATGCACTGCAGTAGCTTCAGGAGAAATAGGGATAGTAGGATTGATGCGTTGTGTCTTGATTTGTTTTTCGCCATTCACCAGTAACTTTAACACACAAATTTCGATAATTCTATCTTTTGCAATGCTGAGTCCGGTAGTTTCAAGGTCGAAAAAAGCAATAGGACGGGTTAGATTAAGGCTCATTTTGTTTTTTTATTTTTAGGAATTGATGATTTAATAGTGGTGTTCTTAATTACCTTAGTGGTGTTCAAATATATTTTCAAAGATTGAATTTCATCCTGAGATTCATAATCACTGACAACTAAAGGCATTTTATATTCGGGGAAATTTGAATTTTTAACTTCCAAAGAATAATTCCCAGGAATCAATATCATGCTAAAAAACCCATTCTTCGAATTAGGGGCAAATATCCCTTTTATTTCAAGAGATTTCTCATCTTTTACAATGATTTGGGTTTTGTTTGAATTAATAAAAGACTGTATGCTATCCTGAGCCGATTTCAATTGCTTTTTAAGCGTAATATATGCCGAGTCTTGCAGTAGAGCCTTTTTGTTTTTTTCGTTTTCAGTTTGAATACTATAAGGGAGGAGCTTAGTTTTCAAGCCTTCCATTTGGTTAGTCAATCTAGTAAATTCATTATTATACAAAGTGCAAACGTTTACTGAATCGGAATTAAACACACTTCCTTTGAAAATTATTGGCTTGGAAGGAACATTCTTAAATGTCACTCTATAAATATCTTTTTCGCCAAAACCTTCCTGAAAATATCGTGAAATATAGGCATGCCTTCCCGAAGCAGTATAACTTATGGTCATGTCATCAAATACCGTATTGATTGGAAAGCCCAAATTTGAAGGGGCAGAATAACTTCTATCAATGGTATCAATATTGCTGACAAACAAATCGTAACCACCCATTCCATCATGACCTGTTGATGCAAAATATAATTTACTACCATCAGGTGACACATTGGGAAAATCTTCATCATAAGGAGTATTAATTTCATCTCCTAAATTCTCAGGAGCTGTCCAATCACCACCAGGAAGCAACTTTGAAACATATAGGTCTTTTCCACCCTTACCCCCTGCCCTATTACTTGAGAAGTAAAGGGTAGATTTATCAGGTGTAAGCGTTCCTGATGTTTCAATGCTTTGCAAAGCGTTTATGCTGGGCCCAAATGATTCAGCTTTTTTGAAATTTTTCCCTAATTTACTTGTAAGGAAAATATCATTAGTCCCCATTTCATTATCGGCCCAAAAAACAATATCATTTCCATCGGAGGAATATCCTGTGCATTCTTCAGCAAGATTGGTATTCACACCCATTCCATACTTTTTCGCTTTAGTCCAGGCATTATTTGAATAGGTAGAAAAGTAAATATCGGCTGTATAAAAACCATCGTAATCAGGATAATTGCCTGTATTCCCCATTCTCTTGGACGTAAAAATAAGCGATGATTCATCAGGGGTAACATAAGGATTGTAGTCGGGATATGGAGAATTAATTTTCTCATCAAGAAGATCTAAATCTACTTCAAGAGGTTTTTTCATCATTTCTGGAGCCAATTTGCACATTTCTATCATACGAGTAGCCTTAATGGGATTCTCATCTTTCAGCCCTGCTGAAATATATTTCTCGAAAGTTTTAATGGCTTCATCAAAACGAAAAGCATACATATATGCTTTTCCTAAATCGTAGAGAGCAGCTTTATCAAACTTAGCTTGCTTTGCCCCTTTCTCGTAATAATAAATAGCTTTTGACTTGTCGATGTTAGAGTTTAAATAGCATAATCCCGTCAACATGAGGTTTTCGGCATTCAAGGAATCTTTTTTAAGAAGCAACAGAAACTGGCTTAAAGCCACTCGGTAATTTTGATTCGAGAGACTGAATAAAGCAGCTTTCTTATCACCTTCGACTCCTTGTTGAGCAAACAAAACCGAAGAGAATACAGTAAGTATAACACTAATTGCAATCAGCTTGAAATGAAAAACTCTTCGCATATAATGGGAAAAAGATTTAGTATTAATTGAATTTTGACTTTGCTAAATTACTAAAACTACAGTATTGCGATAAAATATGCTGCGAACTTTTCATTAGCACCATGTTAATAACAGGAAGTAAGAGCATTGCTTCTTAAACCAAAACATTTCTAAAATGAATATGTAAGGATATTAAATTGACTGATTAATATCAAACCCTTCAAGTAATTCAGCAAATCGTTTCAAGAAAAGCCCTCCCATCATACCATCAACAACTCTATGATCATACGCCAGAGAGGCTATCATCATCTGCCGGATAGCAATAACATCCCCTTGTGGAGTTTCAATAACAACAGGGCGTTTCTTAATAATACCCACTGAAAGAATCGCTACCTGAGGTTGATTTATTATAGGAGTTCCTGTTAGAGAACCAAAACTCCCCAAGTTTGTAACGGTAAATGTCCCTCCCTGAATATCATCAGGCTGCAGCTTATTGTTTCTCGCCTTATTCGCAAGTTCATTAACTGAAGAAGTTATGCCTAAAAGACTTTTTTTGTCAGCATCTTTAATAACAGGAACAATAAGATTCCCACTTGGCAAAGCAGTTGCCATTCCAATATTAATGCGTTTTCGTAGTATTATATTATTCCCATCAACAGAAGCATTTACCCCTGGGAAATCTTTTAAAGCTTGAGCAACCGCATGGATAAAAAAGTGAGTAAAAGTTAGTTTCTCATTTTCGCGTTTAAGCACTATGTCTTTCTGTTTTTCGCGCCATTGAACAACATTCGTCATATCAACTTCGATGAAAGAACTTACGTGAGGCGAAGTGTGAACCGAATTCACCATATGTTCTGCTATAAGTTTCCTCATCCTATCCATCTCAACTACCTGATCGCCATTTGATAAATTAACTTCAACTTTAGGACTTGCTTTAATTGGACTTGTTTCCTGTTTACTACTACTCGTCCTCGATTTTAAATAATGTAAGACATCATCTTTAGTAACACGATTATCACTCCCACTGCCTTTAATATCATTTAATTCAGCATCAGAAATGTTTTCTTTCTTTGCAATGCTTTTCACTAACGGAGAATAAAACTTTTTCTCAGTTGAAATCTCACTAATAGCATCGATTGCGTTATTTAAAGTAGAAACAACTTCTTCTACTGCAATATCAGTTTTATAAATTACCTCTTCTTCAGAGATTACCTCTTCAGTTGAAACTTCCGCAACAACTTCTCCTTCAGTTGCAATAACTGCAATAACTGTACCCACAGGCACAACATCTCCCTCTTTAAATAAGATGCTTATAATGGTCCCTGCAACCGGAGATGGGATTTCTGAATCCACTTTATCAGTAGCTATTTCTACTATCGAGTCATCTTCTTTAACTGCATCGCCTACTTTTTTTTGCCAGCGGGTGATGGTTGCTTCTATAATACTTTCGCCTAACTTAGGCATGAATAATTTAAACTGTGACATTTTAAAACTTTTTAAATCTAACAAACTGATAACAAAATTGTTCGATGCATTATTTTAGTTCATTCTCCCTAACTTACGAATACTTTTAACAAGGATATTTAAATCGTTGACAACCTGATAGTCTCGTGCATATAAAACATTAAGTCTGTCGATTGTATCCATGTCTAATTGAATATTTTTTAATGCATCTGTTGTATTTAATATTCCTTTTTTAATTGCATGTAGGCTATAGTTATTTGAAGAATTTAAGGTGATTTCCCCGTAACCGATGAGGGTTCTTTTTCCGAATAATACTTTAATGATATTTTTAAGAAAGTTCAAAGGTTTTGGGATAAAGAACATGAGAAAAGGATAGAGAACAAGCAATGCAAACGAAGAAATTATATCGAATGTTCTTTTATTTCTAATGTTTTGAGGTTTATTAATGGAATTCACTTCCACCATAAATAAATCGCCCGGAGTGTTAATTGATTTACTCCCAATAATGGAGAAACTCTCGGGAGGTGCAATTTTATATTGTACTTGGGCATATTTAAGGTCTGACATTAAGTCAATAATTCTTCCAGCAGCAATGTTTTTTGCACAAAAGACAACTTCGTTTACCTTATAAATTGAAATGATATCTCTGATTTGCGATAAGTTTCCGATGAAGCCTTCTTTGTGGTTTTTAATATCTCCAACATGCACCAGGCCAATAAAAGCGGGGGAAACAACCGAATTCCTTATGAGTTCAGCAACGCGGGTTGCTTCTTCTTCGGTGCCAATGATAACGTAACGTTTCACTAAACTTTCGCCAATTTGAATATTCCCTATTTTAAGAAAGTGCAAGAGATTCCTAAAAATGAAGATGGCAATGAATGCCCATGCGGCGCCAAGCAAAATTAAGGCTCGCGAGAACCTAAGATTTTCATTTATCAGGGCATAAAAAACCAGAATAATGATGGTCCCAATAAAAAGTCCCTGAAATATTTTATTCATCCTAACAGGCTTATCATAACCACCACTATAATAAATGCTGATAAGCCAAATAACAATATAAATGGGCACAACAATAGTAATAAACTCAATTGGATAGTGCAGCCCTGACCCAAACTTAACATAGCTTTCCCAAAAATAGCGAATTAAAAATATTCCAACATAAATGAGTGCCCCATCAAAAATCGGAAGGAAAATATTTTGCAGAAAACGTTTTAAAATCGACAAAGAAGCTCTAAGATAAATTGCCAAATGAATAATGAATGAAAACATCTTTGCATTCTTTGGCGAGAAATGCTTTTTAGCAAAAATGATCATGGCATTATAGAAGATGAAAACATAATTTATTGAACTCTTCTTTGTGCTTTCGCCCTTATAGTGTATGATTCGTGTTTCAGGGAAATAATAATTCTGATAGCCGCCTTTTGTAATTCGATAAGAAAGATCAATGTCTTCGCCATACATAAAATAATCTTCATCCAACAAACCAATTTTATCGAGAGTTTCTTTTCTTAAAAGCATAAATGCGCCCGAAAGCACATCCACCTGATGAATTTCTTCAGCATTTAAATAGCCCAAATGATATTCGCCAAATGTTTTGGTGTTAGGAAACAATTTTGATAAGCCAAACACTTTAAAGAAAGCAATTTTGGGGGTTGGCAATCCCCTTTTCGATTCGGGAAGGAAATTCCCTTTTCCATCCAACATTTTCACTCCCAAACCACCGGCTTTAGGATGTTCATCCATAAAACTGATTATTTTATCAAAAGTGTCGTCCTCAACAATAGTATCGGGATTTAATAAAAGCACATACTCCCCTTTTGAAATTCTAATGGCTTGGTTATTGGCCTTCGAAAACCCAACATTTTCATTATTCTGAATTAATTGAACTGTCGGGAATTTATTCCTAAGCATCTCGGCCGATTTATCTACCGAATTATTATCAACTACAATAACCTCAGAAGCAATGTTTTTAATTGCATTCACAACCGAATGCAAACATTGTTCGAGGTAAAATTCAACATTATAGTTAACAATTATAACAGTAAGCTTCATGTATGAAGTGGGTTTATGATATTGCAAAAATAAGAAAATGTGGGTATATATTGTAAAAAGATTGATTTTTATATGGAACCGACGAACTACATAGGCACAATAGACACATAGAACTTCACATAGAAGAATTGTAAATATAATCTATGTGAAACCTTTGTTTCTATGATACTAAGGGGTTAAGAAATAGTCGATTTTTGTTTAACTATAACGACATTTAATCTTAAATCAAGATTCTTTGTTTTTTAATAAAGAGAAATTTGAAATACAGCTCCCTATGCCACTATTTCCAAAGTGAACATTCCGGGAACATCCTCACTGTTTAAAACATAAATAGTGGTGCCATTTGTGAAATAATATTCAAAAGGTTCGTTCGACTTTTCATCGTTTTGCAATGTGGTGGTTTCGCCAACCTTTATGCCGTTTAATTTGAATCCGAAAGTAAGCGGACAACTACCCGTGTTGTGAATGTGTAGGCGTTTACCGGCACTATATTCAATTTCGCAAACTTCAGTTTCTGAATGAGCAACGGGCTTGTCTTTAAATATCAAGGTGCGATGTTGGGGATATAACAACGACATATTGAAGAAATTGGCCAGAGCAGTCTTGCTACGTCTGTTGTAGTGCCCTACATCACATAAATTATCGGTAAGTTGATCGGCAAGTACCAATGCCATAGCATTTTCATGAGTTTTATCGGTTCCAACATGAGCCTTTGCTTCGCTTAATAAATCATTGGCCGAAGAGTAGCTAGCAAACATACTGGTAATTGCGGTTTTAAAAGGAACTCCTAATACATCAACAAATTTCGCAGCCTTCTTTGTTAAAGCTTCTACATTAGTTGCAAAAGTATCTTTACTAACTTTATAAAAAGAATCCATTCCATTGGGGAAAGTTTCTTTATAACTTGGGGTTGTTTTACCCTCAAAAGCAACTGCTGCTGCCAATATTTGAAGGGAAATATATTTTTCGATGGCTGCGCGCGAATCGTCTTTTGCAGAGGTGCCCCCAATGCGCGTTCCAACATCGACTTTAGCTTGTAGCATAGCTGCCTTTAAATTATCTACGGCAGTGCTGGTATTGGCAATATTATCATCATATTCGTGTCCAGCATTCATATTAGTCATTCTATTAATATTATCGATGGCACAAGCTAAAAGTCGCTCATGGATTATAGCTTTTTCATAAAAAAACCCATCTATTATTTTTTGTCCATCTATCATATTTTTAGAATTTCGTTAAACCCATTAATTTTTAAAACATCATTTCTGATGACAAAATTAAACATAAATATTGAATTACAAACTATTTTAAGGAAAAATATTATTTTTTTGATTATTAATATCAGAAAATACATTCATGGGAAGCATATAAAACTTATATGGCTTCTAACTTCTGGAGCATGCATTACTACTTAAACAATGACCCCCTAGGAGTAATTGTAATCATCGCCTAAAAGATTATACCTATCTGCGAAAAAGATTTGTCAGCATGATAAATTTTAAAGCACAGAGGAAAATAAAGCGCAATAGTATGCTAACTTTTTGGTATGGTGGGAAAATAAAGCGCAACAGTATGCTATGTTTTCGTAATGGCCTTGCGCTCAAGTTTAGCGGCATCCTATATTTTTAGTAGGTTCATATCTTAAAGTTTTTTGGCATCCTATATTTTTAGCATGATCATATCAAAAGGTTTTATAGCATACTAAGTTTTTAGCATGGCCTAATCGCAAGGTTTTTCAGTATACTAAGTTTCTAGGATGTTCTTGCGGTCTTCCGAATGGCATTCAAAGATTTAGCATCGTCTTGCGTCAAAACGAGGAGGCAAATTAAACTTCTGGTTTATATAGGATTAAAGCGATTATCATAGCTCTTTTTTAAGCTAGCAGGTTTTTGAAACCCATTAGGTTTTTTTTAAGTTATTTGAAAGGGAAATCATCCTTTAATAAAAATGTTTTATCTTTGTGGGATGATTGGTGGGATGCAAAATAGAAGGAATAATAAAGCAAAAATAACAATGGATTAGAATAGTCTTGCTAATCAATAAAAAGAAAATGTTTTGGAGTTGGAATTATTTGTATTTTTGGGAATTCTTTTGGTTTATGAGGAGATGGTTTAGAAAAT
>CAIXTV010000121.1 GCA_903922465.1 uncultured bacterium | reverse complement strand
TTTAACATCTTTTTATTTTTATTAGCACAAAAAGCATGCATCGCCACTATTTAACAACGTGCTATAACATTAATTTTATTGCAGATATGAAAAGATTTTATTTTTCCAATCATCTTATTCTGTAATTTTGTATTTTCATTTATCAAACATGATCTTCCACAATTATCATACACACACAAGCTATTGCGATGGGGGCGAAGTTCCTGACCTCTATGTTAAGAGAGCCATTGCCCTTGGTTTTGGTTCTCTTGGCTTTTCTGGCCATGCTCCTGTCCCTTTTCCCAATAACTTTGCCATTGATTCAACAAAGTTAATTTCGTATATTAATGAAATTCAATTATTAAAATCCGTTTATAAAGAAATAATTCCTATTTATTCATCACTAGAAATGGATTATATACCTGGAATTTCTACTGATTTTTCGATCTTTACTGATTTCTGTAAACTAGACTATTCAATCGGATCGGTGCATTTAGTGAAAAGAAAAGGACAAGAAGGGCTTTGGTTTATAGATGGATCCAAAGTTAGCACTTACGATAAAGGATTAGAGCAACTTTTCGGGGGGGATATACAATTGGCAGTTGAAAGTTATTATCGGCAAATTGCAGAAATGGCTCAAACACAAAACCCCGATATTATTGGGCACTTTGATAAAATCAAAATGCATAACCGAAATCGCTACTTTAATGAAACTGATTCATGGTATCGAATAGTAGTGTCGCAAACCTTAGATGTTATAAAAGCAAGTGGATCAATTATCGAAGTGAATACAAGAGGTTTATACAAGAAGAGGACTAACAGCTTGTTCCCTTCGGTCTCAATACTTGAGGAAATTTCAGCCAAAGGCATACCCATTACATTGAATTCAGATGCTCATTTACCAGGAGACTTGAATCTTTTTTTCGAAGAATCCCATCAGATAATACGAACAATTGGATTTAAGTCAATAAAAATATTAAGCAAGCAAGGCTGGGTCGATCAGGAAATTTAAGCGAGGGTGTATCTCATTTTATTATGAAGAATTCCTGCTTCATAAAAAGTTTGACCTTCAATTTCAAAACCGTTTTTTTTATAAAATGGAACTGCTCCAATTTGAGCATGCACATATATTTCTAGTTGAAGAGGTAAGGTGTCGTCAAGCATATCACCCAGCAATTCTTGTCCAATACCTTGATTTCTCCATGTAGGAATAACAGCATACCTTTCCAATTTAATCCCATCTTTAGTTTTTCTCCACCTACCTGTAGCAATTGGAGTTTCATTGTTATAAACTAAATAATGTTTTGATTCTGTATCTAATAAGTCAAATTCCAGACTTGCATCTATGCCTTGTTCCTTAACAAAAACCAAGTTTCTAATGTGCAGTGAAATTGATAATAGTTGCCTGTTCGAGGCATCAAATGAAATAATTTCTAACATATATATCTATTTTGGTGTAAAGTTAAACTTTTCTTTCCAATAAATACATACTTCGAATGATGTATATTATTACTTTTGCCTAAAAATGGGAACAACAATATGACTGATTCCAAGAAATTTTACGATGAGTTCATTGATTACCAGATAAAATCAGGAATTAATGATAGGATTTACAGCTTATTTCAAAGAGTAAAAAATTCAGGACTTAATAACGATGATCATATTCTTGAAATTGGATGTGGCATTGGATGTTTGAGCTATCTTCTATCAAAAAAGATAAAAAGAGGTCTTTTAGAGTCAGTTGATATTAGTCCAATCTCAATTGAATATGCAAAAAATCACATTCAGGCCAAAGGTGTTCATTTTGCTTCAGGTGATATAATGGAATTTAATCCAATCCATGCTCCTTTCGAAAAAGTATTGATGTTTGACGTACTTGAGCATATCCCCCATGAATTTCATCAAGAATTATTCTGTAAAATATATTCGTGGATGCAGGAAGGATCTTGTCTATTGATTAATATTCCTAACCCACAGTATATTGAATACGATCAAAAGCATCATCCCGAAGCGCTTCAAGAAACCGATATCCCTGTTTATCTCAATCAACTTATTCCTGATTTGATCAAAGCATCTCTCACCATTACAAAAATTGAAACTTATAGCATTTGGGTAAAAGATGATTATATTTTTCTGAGAATAAATAAATTGTCAGAGTTCAATGAAAATGTACTCCAAAAAGAATTCGGAATTTTAAGAAGGCTAACAAATAAACTCAAAAGGATACTTCGAAAAATACGATATAGGTATCCTTGATTAAAAAAACACATTACACTTACAAGACTAAATAAACTTTAAAAAACTAAATTATGGATTGGATTATTGATTTACTAAAAGGTGACACTGTCGCTCACACCATTTTAATTTACAGTATTGTTATTGCAGCAGGCGTTGCATTGGGAAAAATTAAAATTCTTGGGATTTCACTTGGAATTACATTTGTTTTATTTGTAGGAATCGCTTTAGGTCATTTTGGATTTGAAGTAAATCACATAATGCTCGATTTCATTAAAGACTTTGGGTTGATTCTATTTGTGTTTTCAATAGGCTTGCAAGTCGGCCCAGGTTTTTTCTCTTCTTTTAAAAAAGGAGGTATTTCATTAAATTTAATGGCATTGAGCATAGTATTATTAGGTGGGCTTACTACTTTGATCATTCATTTTATTACAGGGATGTCATTACCTATGTTAGTAGGAGTAATGTCTGGAGCCGTCACCAATACGCCAGGCTTAGGAGCTGCACAGCAAGCTTATGCACAAATCACTAATACTTCATCCAACACAATCGCTCCATTTATTGGATTAGGATATGCAGTGGCATATCCCTTTGGAGTGGTTGGGATTATCGCAACTATGTTGATATTAAGAAAAGTTTACCATGTCAAATTAGATAAGGAATTAGAACTTTTCAATCAATTTCAACATCCTGAGGACACCCTTCCTGCCCGCATTTGCATCAAAGTTTCAAAGCCAGAAGTCTTCAATAAGACCATTAGTGAAATATCAAAACTTCTTCATTCTGAGGTTATTATTACTAGGGTATTGCATAAAGGAGAACTTCACATCGCCACATCTGATACATTGATTTATGAAAATGATATTATATTGATGGTTGCTCAAAAGGGAATATTAAAAGAAATGCTTGGTAAAATTGGAGAGCAAAGCAATATCGACATTACTGAATCGGGAGGCAAACTCACTTCAAAGCAAATATTAGTTACTCGTAAAAGTGTTTTTGGCAAAGACCTTGGCTCATTAAAACTAAGGAACAAATTCAACATCAATATAACCCGAATATATCGTTCGGGGATCGAACTTGTTGCCACCCCTCATATTAAATTGCAAATGGGAGATAAACTTACAATAGTTGGAGATGAATTAGCTATAGAAAAAGCAGCAGAAAAACTAGGAAATTCATTAAAACGATTGAATGAACCAAATATCATACCTATTTTCGTTGGGATTTTATTAGGAGTAATATTGGGAAGTGTTCCCATTTTGATTCCAGGAATCCCAAATCCAATTAAACTTGGCCTGGCTGGAGGACCACTAATTATTGCTATTCTATTGAGTAAATATGGCCATAAACTATCACTAACTTCATATACTACTCCAAGTGCAAATCTAATGCTTCGTGAAATTGGAATTGTGCTCTTTTTAGCCAGTGTTGGAATAAAGGCAGGAGAAAAATTTATCCCCACTTTAATTTCGGGAGATGGGTTTATTTGGATGGGGTATGGGGCTATAATTACTTTAGTTCCAATTTTATTAGTTGGCTTCTTTGCGCGTTATTTTCTCAAAAAAAACTTTTTCGAAATTTGCGGTTTATTGGCAGGCAGTATGACTGACCCTCCAGCCTTAGCTTATGCCAATAGCCTTGCTGAATCAGAAGCTCCGGCAATTGCGTATGCCACAGTTTATCCTTTGGTAATGTTTCTGAGAATATTAGTTGCCCAGCTATTAATATTACTTTTTGTGTAACTCCAAAATCAGCTTTCATGTTGGAGTTTCATGCATTAGGTTGGAGATAATTGCAATTTTACTAAATTCGGTTTTAACGTGGGACTAACTTATAGGTCTCTACGTTAGAGAATATCATGTATTAATCAATAAATTCTCGAATTTCCTTTACCAATTATTCAACAGCTTCCTTAAGACGTTCCGCATTTTCCGCTAATTGCAGCGCGTCAATAAACTCTTGAACTTCACCATCCATAATTGCACTTAAGTTGAATAATGAGAAATTGATGCGATGGTCAGTTACCCTCCCTTGTGCATAATTATAAGTTCTAATTTTCGCAGAACGATCTCCAGTAGATACCATCGTTTTGCGTTTCTTTGAAATTTCGTCTAAATACTTTTGATACTCTCTTTCGAAAATTCTTGCTCTTAAAACATTTAATGCCTGATCATAATTTTTAAGCTGAGACTTTTCATCCTGACATGTTACCACTATTCCTGTTGGGATATGGGTTAAACGTATTGCCGAATATGTAGTATTGACCGATTGCCCACCTGGGCCGGAAGAACAATAAGTATCTTTTCGTATATCACTAGTTTTTAATTCAACTTCAAATTCATCTGCTTCTGGCAATACAACAACAGATGCAGCTGAAGTATGAACTCTCCCTTGTGTTTCTGTTTGAGGAACCCTTTGCACACGATGCACTCCTGATTCATATTTCAATTGGCCGTATACATTTTCACCTTTAACATTCAAGATAATTTCCTTGAAACCTCCCATTGTGCCTTCTGTCATATCAACTAACTCAGTTTTCCAGTTCTTTTTCTCGCAATATTTCGAATATAAACGATAAAGGTCTCCTGCAAAAATGCTGGCTTCGTCGCCACCTGTACCTGCACGAATTTCAAGAATTGCATTTTTAGAGTCTTGAGGATCGGAAGGTATCAACATTAAGCGGATATCATCTTCAAGTTGTATTTGCGCTTCCTGTAAAGTAGCCAATTCTTCTTTAGCCATTGCTCTGAAGTCTTCATCCTTTTCAGTTGCTAAGACTTCTCTTGCTGATTCAATATCACTCATCATTTTTGAATAGCGAAAATATTCTTCAATAATGGGGAGTAACTCTTTATAATCTTTATTCAGCTTAATATAACGCTTCATGTCCTGCATTACATCAGGGTCATTTATTTGTTTTTCTAATTCAATAAAGCGTAAATGTATCGCTTGTAGTTTATCGAGCATGGTCGTGTTTTTTTTGCAAAAGTACTAATTTAAGAGGATTTTAATCGAATTATCGCTTTAGGAATATATAAACTCTCCTAATTGAGACTTTATTGAAAGTTGTTTCCCTTTATGTTCAAGGCAGTATCCTATGATTTTAGCACCTACTCCAAAGGCTTCAGCAATGGAAATAATTTCCTCTGCATGCTTTTCATCAACGTAGAGTTCTAAACGATGACCCATATTGAATACCTTATACATTTCCCAGCCGTCTGCTCCTGATTGCTGTTGAATAATGTGAAATAATTCAGGGACAGGAAATAAATTATCTTTTATGATATGAATATTGTCTGCAAAGTGAAGCACTTTAGTTTGAGCTCCCCCTGTGCAATGTATAATACCATGTATTGAAGGTCGAAAAGCTTGAATAATTTCTTTAAGTACAGGAAAGTAAGTTCTTGTGGGTGACAATATGAGTTTGCCAAGAGGTAATCCACTTTTTGTAGTATCGTTTAAATTCAATTTACCACAATAGGTTAAATCTTTAGGTATGCTATTATCGAAAGTTTCAGGATACTGTTCAGCATAATGATGACCCAAGACATCGTGACGGGCAGATGTAAGTCCATTGCTTCCCATTCCTCCATTATATTCATCTTCATAATTTGCTTTTCCGTATGAAGATAATCCAACAATCACATTCCCAGGTTTAATGTTCACTGGTATTGCATCTGAACGTTTCATTCTGCAAACTACAGTTGAATCGACAATGATGGTTCTCACCAAATCACCCACATCAGCTGTTTCTCCACCCGTTGAATAGATGTTTAATCCGAGTTTCCTGAGTTTTTCTAAATACTCTTCAGTCCCTTGGATAATAGCAGAAATTACTTCTGCCGGAATTTTATTTTTATTTCTTCCAATGGTTGAAGAAAGCAACATATTGTCTAATGCTCCAACACAAAACAAATCATCCGTATTCATTACTATAGCATCCTGAGCTATCCCTTTCCATACAGAAACATCTCCTGTCTCTTTCCAATATAAATATGCCAGAGCAGACTTTGTTCCTGCACCATCGGCATGCACTATGTTACAATAATCAGCATCACCTGATAAATAATCGGGCACAATCTTACAAAAGCTATTATTGAATATTCCTTTATCGATTGATTCTATTGCAGCATGCACATCTTCTTTTGCAGCCGACACCCCTCTTTGATTATATCTCATACTCCCGTTATTTAAAAAACGAAAAGCATCCGTGAAATCCGGATGCTTTTCTGTTATCAATTAAAATGTAATTTAATTAAATATAAGTTGTTTCTTTTCTTTGTTGATAGTGAAGGCTCCAATTTTTTCGGTGAAAACCTTTTCTCCGATTAGTATGGGTTGTTTCTGTGCTTTAATAACAGTAAATCCAAGATTGTTTACAGTTTTATTACCAACTTTTACTTCCTTTATTACTAAAACTGATTTCTCAATTATAATACCATCTGGTCCAATTGCTTTTTCTCCTAAAACAAAATCAGATTTGCTGATGCGAGCATCTTTAAGATATTTCATAGCTTCTTCCAATGAAATATTGATCTTATCTGATTTATCAATAGTCATAGCAAGGGTTCTACCTAATACAATAGCATTTAATTTTGGGAAACCTGCCGAATCATTAATTGAAACTACATTGTCTTCAGGATTAACTGCAATTTTCACTTCCCTAACCAAGGTGTCATTTGAGGGAGGTGGAACAAAGTCGTTTCTAAGAATTGAAAACTCTGTACGACGATTTAATTGATGAGCTGCTTCCTTTTCTTCGGTCGATTTGAGAGAGTTGATATAATCGATTGTTAGCACTGTACTTTTAAGGAATGTGAAAGATTTTTTATCTCTGATAACCGTTTTATCTGTCTTCAGTGTTCTTGGAACTTTTTCACCATAACCTTTAGCAATTAAACGACCTGGATGTATACCACGTGAAATAAGGAAATCAACAACCGATTGAGCTCTTTTTTGTGAAAGACTATCGTTAGTCATTGGTATTGGACGGGCATCGGTATGTGAACGAAGTTCAATAACAAGGCTTGGATTGATTTGTAGAGTCTTTATCAAATCAATTAATGAGTCTTGCGATTCTGCTTTTAAATCCCATTTGGCTAAGTCATATAAAATATCAGGTAGTTCGATGGGTTCAACAGGAATGGGAACCAAACGGAAATCGTGAACGAAATCTTTGTTCTGGTTTAAGCCCACTGTTGTTTCTTTTCCTTTTTCACCAAAATAGCCAACTTTAGTTACGTCTAAATCGTAAGAAGTATTAGGAAGGATTTGTTTTTTATCATATGAATAAAAACCTTTATTATCAGTCTTAACTTCTACCATAGTTCCGTCGGAACCTTTTAGTTTTACGGTTGCTCCTGGAATTAACTGCAAAGTGCTATCATCACGAACTACTCCTTTAAGAGTATATACTAAAGGTGGAAGATAGAATGAATATAAGTCATCGCCACCTCTGCCACCTTTACGGTTTGAAGTGAAGTATCCTCTTTCGCCATCTATATTTTTTTCGTCATATACCAATCCAAAATCATCGTATGAAGAGTTAAGGGGTGATTTTAAATTTTCGGGCATGCCCCATTCCTGAGATTTTTTATTTTTCAATACCTTAAACATATCTAAACCGCCCATGCCTTCAAGATAGTTTGAAGAGAAGAACAGCACTGAATCGTTACGTAACACAGGAAACATTTCGTCGCCAGGGGTATTGATGTTGCCGCCTACGTTTGTAGGGCGGTCGAAAGGTTTTGTTTTTTTGCTGCGAGTTGCAACCCAAATATCTTTTCCTCCGAAACCACCAGGCATATCAGAAACAAAATACATGGTTAATTCATCATCAGTTAAGGTTGGATGACCAACTGTGAAGCTATCGGTGGTAAGTTTAATGACTTCAACTTCGCCCCATGATTTTCCTTTTTTCTGTGATACACATATCTGGCAACCCGATTGTTTTTTTCTTTCGTTAGGGCAACGGGTGAAATATATAGTGCTTCCTTTTTCGTTAAACCAAGCTTGTCCTTCGTTTGATTCGGAATTGACGATTTGTTCATCTTCTTCAAATAAAACAGGTGTGCTCCAATTACCTTTTCGGTCGGCTGCTATAACATATAAATCGGAAAAACTCTGACCTGTCCAAGCATCTAAACCTTTTCCTGTAGAGCCGTCGCGTGCTGAAGTGAAAACAAGGCTGTTATATTTTCTTTTCTCATTATATGCTGGCGAAAAATCGTCTTCGCGTGAATTGTATTTCTTTTCGTTAGTCACCTGATAACGTGTTGGGTTATCCTTCCAAGCAAGGGCTAAGGTGCAAGATTCCTGACCTATTTTCCCTTCAGGATCGTTGGGTGCTAGGATGGAATAAGCTTTATACTGAATTAATGCATCGGCATATTTCTCGTTTATTCTTAATGCGTGAGCATATTTAAGTTGAATAACGGGTTCTTGCTTTTGAAGATTCGATTTCACTAAACGTCCGAATTGTTCTTCCATGCGGCGCGAATCGTTCTTTTTTAAATAGCATTCTGCTATCTGAATCAGAATACGATTTTTCTCTACTCTGTTCTTTTTCACCTTACTATAGGCTTTCTTGTACATATCGATAGCCGATTCATACTGTTCGAGTTTAAAAGCTTCGTCAGCTTCTTGTGTATAGTTACGTTGAGCTGATAATAGTGAACTGTAGAAAATTAAAACAGTTACTAAGGCCACGACAAGGATATTTTTTATTTTCATGTGTTGAAAATTAAATGGATGTTTAAAAGTGGGTGCTAAAATAAGTATAATTTTTAATGTACAAAAAAAATAATCTTTTTATTTTCGTTTGATTGCTTGTTTTATACTATTGACAGGGGTTTAAGGTTACATTTATAGTATTAAAAACTTCGTTTGGAGGGCTATTTTCTTTTGAAGATGGAAAGATTTCTTTTTCTCTTTTGTGTTTTTGGGCAAAGATATTAGAAATTATTGAATTTATCTGACTTAGTTTTATATGGCTATATCATTTTAGAGAAGTGAATGTCGATTTGAATTGTTTTTGATGAAAAAACATTGATAATAGCCATATTTATGACTTCATGTTACAATTAAATATATTTATTGTCACTTAATATAAATGGCTAAATACTGTTTTTTGGTCAAATATATTTCTGAAACTCACTCATTTTTCAATTATAATCCCTATTATTATACATATTTAATTCGCAATCATAAGATAATTAAATTATAGCGAAAACCGAGTTTGCCTTACGCCCCTAAGGTTTAACAGATGTTTGTAACATTTTCTTTTCATCTAAATATTATTTTATATTTAATGTTTGCTATTTTAAATTAATATTTTATTACCTTTGCCCTTCAATTTATAATCAATTAATATTTATTTTATGGAAAATTTATTTTCAGCTGAATTTCCTCCCGAACTGGTTGAAGAAATTCAAGGCTACATTCTTCAAGTGAAGAATCTCATGCCAGCAGGTTTAGTAAACCTAACCCCCGAAGAAAGACAATACTTTATTAAAATGGGAGACAAAACCATTGCTTTTGTAATGAAAGTAATTGATTTTTCTAATATCTATCCAGTTTTCATTCCTTCTTATGTTAGTCTAATTAATTTAAAAAGTGACATGGATTCTATTGCAGCCATGCAAACTATTTTAAGAGATATGGAAGGGGTGACTTCAAAATTGAAAGATTCTATTTTATTAGCCGGCAGCGAAGCTTTCACTGCTGCATTATCTATTTATAATTCAGTTAAAGATGCGGCACATCGCGATGTTCCAAATGCCAAAGTTGTGTATGATGAATTAAAAGTTAGATTTCCTGGAAGGAAAAAAAAGGATGTTCCTCCAGTAGCATAATTCATTAAACTGTTTTTTAATGCCTTTCGGGATATATAATATTTCCCGAAAGGCATTTTTTTTGTCCATTTTCGATAATTGAGATGGAAAATCACTCTTCCGAAAGCCAACTTTCCCCTTCTTATCCCCAACTTTGTACTTCTGAACTCCGACTTTCTATAAAAGAACTCCGGCTTTGTTGTTTGGACCCTCGGTTTTCTACCTTCTAACTAGAAAGTTCCCCTTCTGAAGTAGAAAGCCGAGGGTCGGAACGAGAAAATTCCCCTTCTGAGATACAAAGCCGAGGGTCGGAGGTAGAAAGCCGGAGTTCGGAAGGGCAATTTTAAATTTATTTTTATAGAATTGCCCTGAAACTTCCCAATTCAGGCAGCGGAAACATTGCCTTTAGTAAATTGATAATAGGTAAAGTAAAGTACTTTTAGAGTCATCCAAAAAAAATCATTTAATTCGGTTGAATGAATTTAAATATTCCTACTTTTGGCCCATCTATAAGCTGAGTTAATTTCATCATCAAAATTTAATTCTTCAACTCTTACCTCCTAACTAAAAGTTCACTAAACCTCTGCTCACATGTCGAATCATCAAATCAAAGCCGAAAAAAAACCGAAGATTGAAATCGTAAAGTCGAAATCGTTTTTAATGAGACCCATTCCCTTATATTTTTTCTTGATACTCCTCTTGCCAATCATCTTACTGTTTTATTCATTTCATCAACCAAAAAGAAATAAACCCTACGATGCGACCGAAATCAATCAAATGGCCGACAATAACGATTGTTCGGTAATCATCCGCCAAAAAGATACGGGTCTTATCAAGCCTCTTCTTTTTGTTGAAAGCTATCGCAACGAAGAATCATATAAACCTCTGAAATTAAAAATCGATAATTATTTAAAACAGAAAAGCCAAGATGGTAGCATTTCCACTGCATCGGTTTATATGAACGATTTGACAACGGCCAATCATTTCGAAATTAACCCTCAAGAATTATACGACCCTGCAAGCCTGATAAAAGTTTCGCTGATGATAGTCTATCTGAAAGAAGCCGAAACCAATCCTTCGACATTGAAGAAGAAAATATTTTTTAGCAGTAAATATGATGAGGATTATGCCGCCACTATTAAAGATGTTACTATAAGCGTAGGGAAACAATATTCTGTTTCCGAACTGCTCTATCACATGATAGTGTATTCCGACAATGAGGCTTTTTGGCTATTGATAGATAATAGCGATGCAAGTGCCATTACAAAACTAAACGAGAGCTTTGGAATCCCCATAAACACTGACAAAATACATAATCGTAAAATAGCTCCTAACTTTGTTGCTAACGCAAACTCAATTTCGCGATTCTTCAGGGTATTGTATAGCGCTACCTATTTGAACCGAGAGATGTCGCAGTACGCATTGAGCCTACTAACGCAAAGCAAATACAAGGAAGGCCTTCTAAAAGGGGTAGAAAAGAATATCAGAGTGGCCCATAAGTTTGCCGAAAGAGAAGAAGGGGGTGTTATTCAGTTGCATGAATTTGGAATTGTATATCTGCCCAACAATCCATATTTAATTGGTGTGATGACCAAGGGAAAGGACAAAGCCCAGCTTTCAGTAGTAATAAGCGATATTTCGAAAATCGCTTACGATGAATTGAAGAGTAAATAAAAAAATTGCGATTCAACACAGCTCGAATCTGTCGAATCAGGCTTAGGCGCGAATACTAAGTGCTGCTATTTATTTCTTTTTCAATTTCATTAATCATTTCTAAAACCAATTCAGGCAAAGGCATTACCAATTCAGAATCTCTAACGAGCTTACCCACATAAGCTCCTTTTTTATAGCCATTATATAAGTCCTTAATTAACTTCGCATATTTCGCATCAAACTTTCCTGATTTAATATAAAGGCGTGTGAAATCGGCATGCGCTTCTAAATGAGCATTTGTATAAATTTCCTGCTTTGCCAATAAAGCAGTTACGGCATAAAAAACAGCATGATAAAGTTGGGTATAAGCAAACTCCCAAAGACGTTCTTCATAAAGTAATTTAGCCAACCTAAAGTGCTCATGAGATGAATCCATGCGTGATTTTATATAACCAATGCTATCTTCCCTTTTCATAAACTATTCTTCCTGTTTTTGATGCGATAAAATTACACATATAAGAGAAGCGATAAACATAAATCTTTTTTAAAAAAAAACTCCCGAATTTCTTCGGGAGTTTCAATCATTTAAATATTATTATTTCTTTCCAAGTAAGGCTAATTTCTTTTCTTTGCGGCGTTTGCTCATCATAATAAAGTCATAAGCAATAGGGGTTGCATTGAAAATAGAAGAATATGTCCCAACTCCAATACCTACTGTTAAGGCAAATATCATTCCGCGGAGTACTTCACCTCCAAAAAACATCATGGTCAACAATACCACCATAACAGTACCAGATGTGTTGATGGTACGTCCAAGAGTACTATTGATAGCACCGTTGATATTGTCGCTCAAATCACGTTTTGGATATAAGCCGGTATATTCACGAATTCTATCAAAGATAATAACCGTATCATTAATTGAGAACCCGATAATAGTAAGAATAGCAGCAATAAATGCTTGGTCAATATCAAGACTGAAAGGGAGTAGACCATAGAAAATCGAATACATCGAAAGAGCTATGAATGAATCGTGGAATAGAGAGATAACCCCACCTAATCCCCATTGCCATTTCTTAAAACGAACAGCAACATATAAGAAAATCAGCACTAATGCAATAAATACAGCCCAAACAGCCGACACCTTAATGTCCTTAGCGATGGTTGGACCTACTTTTTGAGAACTTAACTTACCCACCAAACTTTTCTCATCGCTACTTTGAAATTCAGCAAAAGTAATTGGAGTTTTAAAATAGGTCTTAACACCTTCAAATACTTTGAAATCGGCTAATGAATCAGCTTTAGGATCTTGGCTATCTACCAAATATTTGGTTGTAATTTTGACCTGATTGTCTGGGCCGAAAGTTTTCACTTCAGGTTCCTGACCTAATTGTTGACCTAATGAAACTCTAATAGGATCAGTTGATACATTTTGATCGAAACGAACCACATAAGTGCGCCCCCCTGCAAAATCCACACCTTGGTTTAGGCCTCTAATAAATAATGAAGCAACACCAATAAGAATAACAACTAGAGATACAACATAGAGTTTCTTTCTGATTCCAATAAAATCAATTTTTGTATTCAGGAAAAGGCTCTTGGTATATTTATTCCAGAAAGTAATCTCCATATTTTTGTTTAACATCCATTCGAAAATCAAACGTGAGATAAAGATAGCAGTAAATAAAGAAACTACCAACCCAATAATCAGAGTAGTTGCAAATCCCTGAACAGGACCTGAACCAAATATGTACAACACAACTCCTGTCAGAATGGTAGTAACATTCGCATCTATAATAGCAGCATACGCATGTTTAAATCCATCTGATATAGCCAATCGCATTCCTTTACCCAAGCGAATTTCTTCACGAACACGTTCATAAATAATAACGTTGGCATCCACGGCCATCCCCATGGTGAGGACGATACCAGCAATACCGGGCAAAGTTAAAACAGCACCTACTGAAGCAAGCACACCGAATAAGAAAAATACGTTAGTTAATAAAGCGATGTCGGCAATGATACCTGCTCTGTTGTAATAGAATCCCATATATAACAACACCAATATAAAAGCTATAATAAAAGAATTCATACCGGCAGCGATAGATTCTTTACCTAATGAAGGTCCAACAACTTCTTCCTGAACAATACGCGCAGGAGCAGGAAGTTTACCAGCTTTTAAAATGTTTGCTAAATCCTTTGCTTCTTCAAGAGTGAAGTTACCAGTAATAGATGAACGTCCGTTAGGAATTTCACCCTGAACAGTGGGGAATGAATACACATAATCATCTAAAACAATAGCGATAGATTTACCAATATTGTCAGCAGTTAAGCGTTTCCAGGTTTTTGCACCCGTCGAATTCATCGACATGGCAATTTCGTTACCACCACTTTGGCTAAAATCCTGACGGGCATCAACAATAACATCACCACCTAAAGCTGCTGTCATATCACGTGAACTAACTTTAAGAGCTACTAACTGATGAACAGGATTGTTTTTTTCAAGTGACTTAACAGTCCAAAGTAATTTAAGATTTTTAGGAAGAACATTTTTAAGCTGAGCTAACATGAAATTAACCCTAGCAGTATCTTTTGCAGCAGTGTATCCAACAACAGGGCCTTTATTAGGGAAATAACTTCCTTTTTTATCCTGAACTAATGCTGGTTTTAAATATGCGAATAAAGGATTTTCTTTGGCATACTCTTCAAATGATTGTTGTTCTTTTTCTTTTCCTTTAACATTACCGGTATCTTTAGTTAATTTACCGATTAAGCTAGTATCCTTCTTTGCAGAAGTTGTATCAGCCATAGCAGTTTTTGTAGAATCAGAAGTCTTTAATGAATCTGAAACATTTAAACCTGTAAAGGAAGCTAGTTTTTTATTGGCGTCAGCAAGGAATTGATAAACTTCGCCATATTCAAAGGTTTCCCAGAATTCGAGTTGGGCTGTTCCCTGTAAAAGTTTTCTAACACGTTCGGGTTCTTTTATACCAGGAAGTTCGATAAGAATTCTTCCCGACTGTGGTAATAATTGAATGTTGGGTTGAGCCACACCAAAACGGTCGATACGAGTACGAAGGATATTGAAAGTACGATCAATTGCACTTTTTGTTTCTTCTGAGATAACTTTTAAAACTTCATCATTAGTAGAACTCGATTTGATTCTGTCCTTAAGTTGGAATGCGAATATTCCAGCCAATTGAGCATTGGGGTCAACTTCTTTAAAAGACTCTCCAAACAATTTCACAAAATCAGTTTGACTGGTTTTTTGTTTTTCAATTGCTAAATCAATTGCTTTGTTTAAGGTAACGTCTTTATTTTGTCCTGATAAAGCTCTGATGATATTAGGAACAGAAATCTCCATTGTAACATTCATCCCACCTTTTAAGTCGAGGCCTAAATTGAGTTCACGGTCTTTACATTCTTTATACGTATACTTTCTTACTAATAAGTTATACACAACTTCATTAGCCATTGAATCTAAAAAATATTTTTCACGAACTTTGGAAATCGAATCCGAAAGATAGGTTTCTAACAAAGCATTTCCGTTGGCAATTTTCTTAGCCTGCATTTGAACTTCGGGAAGCTGGGAAAATTCTTTTGCGTTACTTTCAACCTTTTTGGTAAAGTAAGTAAAGGATAATTGGTAAACACAAACTATTGCAAATGCTATAGCCAAAAATTTGATAGAACCTTTATTTTGCATGTTTTCAGAGTATTAATAAACTTTTTAATTTTGAGGGTGCAAATATAGAATAAATTCATGATTTACCAATCAAACTCAGAAAACTTTTGCAGAGCGGAGTCCAATATAAAGTGTAATTTTGCCTTATAAACCAATCATAAATTCGCTCTAATCATTCGGTAAAATTAATTATTTTTCTAATCATCATATGTTTAAGCCAATTCTATCAACCCTTATTTTGCTTCTCACTACTCTCTGCTTACAAGCTCAATATTTTGATTATGGTTTCTCGCACGATGTTTTCCCAATTGTAAAAGATTCTGCAAATATAGTTTTGAAATATCCTTGGGCAGGTGGAATGCATGCTTGTCAGTTTTCACAAGTGGATATAAATAATGATGGGAAGAACGACCTGATTGTTTTCGATAGAAATGGAAATCGCATAATTCCTTTCGTAAACAATGCTTCATCAGGACAAATTCTTTATAACTGGGAACCTAAATTTGCTTTGAACTTTCCTGCTATACATGACTGGATGCAACTAAAAGACTTCAATTGTGATGGAAAGCCCGACATTTTCACTTATGAGAATGGTGGAATAAGAATATTTAAGAATATTTCTGATTCTCTCCCCCGTTTCAAGCTTCAAACAAACCAATTGCTTTCCTATTATTTTAATGGATACACAAATCTGTTTACTCTTTCATCAGATTTTCCTGCTATTGTTGATATCGACGGGGATGGGGATTTAGATATTCTGAATTTCTGGGTAATGGGACGATATGTGAATTATCATAAAAACTATAGCATGGAAGATTTTGGGAATTGCGACAGCCTTGACTTCAAACTGCATTCTACTTGTTGGGGTTTATTTTCGGAGAATGAAACATCAAATGTGCTTGCTTTAAATGACACAACTTGTGGAAGCAATAAAACTCATTTAGAAAAACATTCGGGTTCAACTCTACTAGCTTTTGATGCTGATGGAGATAATGACAAAGATTTACTGATTGGTGACGTAGACTATTCTAATATGATTATGCTTAACAATGGGGGCAATTCCGATTCATGTCGGATGACAGCACAGGACAGCCTATTTCCTTCAAATAGTTTATCTCTTAATATGGTTTCGTTTCCTGTAGCCACACTTGTTGATGTCAATAATGATCAAAAAGATGATTTGATGGTTTCGCCTTTCGACCCATCTTTCGAGAAATCTATTTCAACTCATTCTTCGTGGCTCTATTTGAATACGGGAACACTACAACATCCCGTATTTACATACTCAAAGAATGATTTTCTGCAAAAGGATATGATAGATGTAGGCGTTGGCGCCTATCCTGTTTTATCAGATTGGAATGCTGATGGTCTTCTCGATTTGTTTGTTGCAAATTACGGAGAAATAGATTCTGTTTGGAATTCCTTAGGTTATCTCAACACTCGTTTAATCTCCTCAATTTCTCTTTATCAAAACATCGGCACAACACAGCAGTCAGCTTTCCGTTTGCTAACGAAAGATTATGCCAATCTTAGTTCTTTTAAATTAAAAGCCCTTTATCCTGCTTTTATAGATATAAACGGAGATGGAGATGTTGATTTATTACTTGGGAATGCTGATGGCAGCATCATTCTTATAGAAAACACTGCAGGAGTTGGAAATCTTCCCGTCTACTCTAGTCCTATATTTAATTATCAAAATATTGATGTGGGAGACTTCAGTACTCCACAAATACTGGATATTAATCAGGATGGGCTTAAAGATTTGGTGTCAGGGAATAAAAATGGGACATTATCATATTACAAGAATACTGGAAGTAATACCAATCCCATCTTTAGTCATATTAGTGATAGTCTCGGCAAAGTGAATGTAAGGGATTTCAATGCTTCGTATTTCGGTTATAGTGTTCCTTGCTTTTTCAATTATAATGGTGAAATAAAACTATTTGTTGGTTCCGAGTCGGGGAATATTTATAGTTACAAGAACATTCAAAATAATTTGAATGCTGCATTTACGCTTGTCGATACTATGTTTTTTATCGCTGATTCGAGCCTTCATAGAATTAATGAAGGAATTAGAACAGCCCCAGCAATATCAGACTTAGATTTAAATGGATTTCCTGATTTAGTTATCGGCAATTATGCTGGTGGACTCAGTTATTATTTTGGCACTAACCCTCCTCCTTTTTGGATGAGCATTACTAATATTCAGGAAGAAATTGAGTTTAATATCTACCCTAATCCTTCAAATAATTTAGTCAATATAAAATTAAATTCATCTCACAATCAAAGCTACTTGCTGTGCTTAAAGGATGTAATGGGAAGGATTATGTATCAGGTAAAAATCACAGAAAATGCATCCATTAATCTTGAACACTTCTCTTCAGGAGTTTATTTTTGTTCTTTAATAAAGGAATCAAATCTATCGGCAACTACATTAACAACTAAGAAATTAGTAGTCTTACACTAATTCCTCGTCCTAAAGGTAAGGGTCTTGTATTTGTAGTCGATTTTGGCTTTGTATTTCAGGAATAAATCGCCTCCTAAAATACCATCTACTTCGCCTAGCTTCAATGAAGTAAATACATGGTTGATATGAGAAAGATCCATTAGAATTAGCATATAATCTCGAACAGAAAATGTATCGATAGACAATTGATTTATAATTAGCACATGACTGGTCAAATTGCTGCTGCCTACGCTTGCTGACATCGATTCGCTGAGCACCATATTGGGGGAAACAACAAATTTCTCGATACGGCTCATATCCATCACTGTATTTGAAGCTCCTGTGTCGATTATAAATTTCGCCGGAATATCATTGACCTTTGCATCAACAAGTATATGGCAACCTATTTCCTCAGGATATATTAATTGAAACGGGATAATATGAAGCATAGCGAGTATAAAGTTTAAAAATTGGGTTTAATAGCATAACGATTGTAGAATTCTTCCACTATTTTCACCGCTTCTTCTGCGGTATCGACCAAGGAAAATATTTCCATATCATCGGGTTTGATATTATGTTCTTCGAGTGCTTTATTTTTTATCCAATCAATTAAACCTTGCCAATAGTCTTTCACCATAAGAATAATTGGGAAGCGAACCATTTTATGGGTTTGAATTAATGTGATGGCTTCAAATAGTTCATCAAGAGTGCCAAAACCTCCTGGCATCACAATATAACCTTGTGAATATCGCATGAACATAACTTTACGCACAAAGAAATAATCGAAAGTTAATAATTTATCGGGGTCGATAAAAGGGTTTGAATATTGTTCGAAGGGCAAAGCAATATTCAGGCCCACTGATTTCCCGCCTGAGAAATGTGCTCCCTTATTGGCAGCCTCCATTATTCCTGGTCCGCCGCCACTGATGATTCCAAATCCTTTTTTTGTGAGTTGATAGGCGACTTCTTCAGCCAATTTATAATAGCGGTGAGTTGGTGAGGTTCGGGCTGAACCAAAAACAGTTACACATGGACCTATTTTGGTAAGCTTTTCGAAACCTCCCACAAATTCGGCCATCACTTTAAATATTTCCCAAGAATTTTCAGTCTTAGTTTCTTGCCAGTTTTTCTGTGAAAAAGCTTCTCTTATTTTTTCTTCTTCTAGTTCGTTCATACAGTTTCAATTTTAAGCAGTAAAAGTACAATATTTAACTGATAACGAAATAATATCATCGTATATTTTGAAAAACGGCTTGCTTAACATCTATTTTCTCATAAAGAAAAAAAATAGAATCATGTAAAACAATAAAACAAACATATTCGTGAATATTTCATAATTTTACCACATCTTTAAACGCCTTTATGTTCAGATTATATATAAGCCTAATTTGTTTTATTTTCATTCAATTAACTGGTTTTGCACAACAATTCACTCAAACCATCAGAGGAAATGTTAGTGACAAAACCACTCATATTCCGCTGCCGGGAGCTAGTGTTTTGCTCTTAAACGCTGAACCTTTTAGAGGAACAATCACCGACACCAATGGAAGGTTTCGGCTTGAAAAAGTCGCAATTGGAAGGGTTGGAATTAAGGTGAGTTATATAGGATATCAGGATGTGGTTTTAAATGAACTTAATCTTTCGACGGGTAAAGAGTTGGTGCTTAACATCGAGCTTGAAGAAAAAGTTTTGACTAGCACCACAGTGGTCATCAATGGTTCGGCCGATAAAACTCAAACCATAAACAAGATGACCACCGTCAGTTCAAGGGGTTTCACTGTTGAGGAAACGGGAAAATATGCCGGTTCGAGAAGTGATGTTGGAAGGATGGCGGCCAATTTTGCCGGTGTTGCTTCGGGGAATGATGCCCGAAACGATATTGTGATTCGTGGCAATTCGCCAACCGGACTTTTATGGAAGTTGGAAGGGGTTGACATTCCTAATCCTAATCATTTTGCTGCCTTTGGAACCACCGGAGGACCTATTTGCATGCTTAAAAACAGTATGCTTTCTAATTCTGATTTCCTCACAGCGGCTTTTCCTTCCGAATATGGCAATGCCATTTCGGGTGTGTTCGATCTTAAAATGGCGAATGGGAATAATGAAAAACATGAATTTAGTGGCGAGATTGGTTTTAATGGTTTAGAAATTGGCGCCGAAGGTCCGGTTTCGCGCAAAAAGGCTTCGTCTTATATTATTAATTATAGATATTCCTTGCTTGATTTCTTTTCTAATTTTAACATACAATTCGGAACCGGCACCTCCATTCCCCGTTATCAGGATTTATCTTTCAAAATCAATTTCCCTCAAACCAAAGCCGGCGCCTTTGCAATTTTCGGTTTGGGAGGCGCGAGCAGTATTGCGCTTCGCGATAGCAAGAAAAATCCTGACAAAATTGATTTTTACGGTGCCGAGGGCTGGGATATCGTAAACGCTTCGAAAACAGGCGTTGTTGGCATCACTCATACTTATATTATAAATAAATCGAGCTATTGTCGTTCAACCCTTTCGGCAACCTATCAGCAGTTCGAAACGCAAAAAGACTCGGTTACGCCCGTCAGTCTTGCTTTGTCGCCTTATCAGCACAGCAATTATATTGAATATCATTTTGCTGCTTCATTTTATTTGAATAAGAAATTGAGCAAGCATCATAATTTCAAACTGGGTTTTAACCTCAGCGAAATCAATTACAACATTTCCGATAGCACTTATTTTGCTTCCGATTCGGCTTTTCGAATTATCTCGCTCTATAAAGGGACTACCCTGCTTATTCAGCCATTTATTCAATGGCAATATAAGATTAACGACCGTTTGACGCTGAATCCGGGGGTGCATTTTCAATATTTACTCTATAATAAAACTTGGTCGCTTGAGCCTCGTATTGGGCTTCGTTGGAATTTTGCTCCTACGCAGTCGGTGGGCTTTGGCTATGGCATGCATAGTCAAAGTATTCCTATAACTGTCTTTTTCAATCAAACCAAACTTGCCGACGGGAGCTATTACCGCGCTAACGATCAACTCGATTTCACAAGGGCGCATCATTTTGCCATTAATTATGATTGGAATATCAGAGAATTTTTCCGAATTAAAGCGGAGGTTTATTACCAATATATTTATAATGTCCCGGTAAATGCTTCTACTTTAAACAGTTTTTCGACTCTTAACTTAGGTGCCAATTTCGATGTGGTGGCTCCCGATTCTCTTATTAATAAGGGGAATGGGCAAAATTATGGTGTTGAAATTACGCTCGAACGTTTTTTGCATAAAGGTTGGTATATGCTGCTGACAGGCTCGCTTTTCGATTCGAAATATCAGGGGAGCGATAATGTGGAACGCAATACGGTGTTCAACGGAAATTATACTGCTAATCTCCTTGCGGGAAAAGAGTTTCGTTTTAAGAGTAAGCGCAATGTGAAGCGTCAGAAGCTTCTCGAATTCGATTTGAAAACTACTTTGAGCGGGGGGCAACGGTTTACGCCAGTCGATATTCAACAATCTATTCTATTGAACAAGAAAGTGTATGATGACACACAGGCGTTTTCATTGCAATTTCCGGCTTACAATCGCACCGATATTAGGGTGGCTTATCGTATGGAAGGAAAACGCTTCACGGTGGAATGGGCGCTTGAGATTATGAATGTGTTTAATCAGACCAATGTTTTCACGCAGCAATACAACCGTCAGAGCCATAACACTTATTATTCATATCAGTTGGGCAGGACTTTTATGCCATCTTATAAAATCATTTTTTAGAGAGAAAGCTATTTGGGAAATAATTTAGATGCATAAATTAATGCATCCAACAAGCCCTATTTTCTTGTAGGATTTTTTTTAAAACCACCATTTGATAAGGCTTTTTGGGAAAAATATTTCTGGAAAAAATAAAATCAAAAAAATAAAGGGAAAATATTTCTCATAAAAACATGTGGCAATTAAAAATATGCTTAACTTTGTTTTTTCTTTTGATAACTTTAAATAATGTAGTATTGATTTAATTATTTTAATGTCATGTTTACTTCTCATTTATCGGCTCTTTGGTTTTCGCCT
>CAIXTV010000120.1 GCA_903922465.1 uncultured bacterium | reverse complement strand
TTTGGGACGATGGAATAGGATTACTTAGTTAGCGTTTGCAGGAAAACACCTAAAAAAAGATTTAAGAACAAGGATTTATGATTTTTGATTTTAGAAGATGTCCGACATTCATAAGGATAGTTTTACTTTATAAATGAAATCTAATTAACCCCAATCCCGACGATAAATGTCGGGACAAAAACAGTGTAGTACATAATGAATGCAATATTTTCAAAATGGATAATTAAATATTAATGTCTTTTAATCTTGTTTTCTTTTAGCACCTAGGGTCATAGAAACATGGGTTGCACATAGGTTTTATTTGTAGCTCTTCTATGTGAAGTTCTATGTACCTAATGTGCCTATGTGATTCCATTTGAAATTGTAGCTTAATAAATGACATTGAATTATAATTATCAGGTATGCTGGCTGAATTGTAAGTTTCATTAATTCAACATAGAAAATTAGGTTGCAACTCCCCTCCTATTTTTTATCGTTCTCCTTCAAAACCCAAATGGCATCGAGCGTAAGCATTGAATCGGGTGTAATGTTGTTTTTGGCTGCCTTTTCTCTGATAAGGTTCATCCAATTGGCGTCGGCGCGCATAACTTTTGATTGCTGAGCCAGCCTCACCGAAAAATCGACCTCTGAAGTTTTTCCTTGAAACATATCGTAGAGGTTTTCGATGAACCCCCAACCCATTGCGGGCAGGTTGGCGTCGGTTGAAAGGATGATAACAACATCATATTTCTTGATTTCTTCGCGTAAGTTTAGCTCAAAAGGGGCAAGGGGCTTGTTCGAACCATCCTGGATGACCTCCTTATTATAGTACCAGAACTGAGTTTTGTCGAAGGCCGCAGAAATCCCTGAACTGAAGATTCCCCAATAAAAAGAGTCGGATATCACCAACACTGAGGGCCTCGTTTTTGCGCTATCGTTCTGATATTTCACCAGTGGGTAGGCCATCATAGGCGATTTAAAGTTGAACAAAAGGTTCATGCCATCCGAAATATCGCGGTCGGTATTCTTGGGATATTCAAAATCCACTTTATCATAAAAAGCGTTGGGCATATCGATGTTTCTGAGCTTCTCAATATAGCGAATGATGGAATCCTCAACCAAATACACCCCATAATGACTCCAATGTATGCCATACTGAGGATATAAGAGGTATTTCGACTTGTTTTTGTTGGCGATGAAATAGCTGTTGAAGTCGATAAAATTGAGTTTTAACTGCTTCGAAAACTTAATGTGGGTTTCGAAATTTGTTGTGCCCCTCTTTTTGCCGTATTCGTCGGGGATAAACTCGGGATAGAATCCTCCTTTTCCGGCTGCGTAAACCAAAATTAGGTTTTTGTTGAGCTTTGTAAGGGTATCGCTGATATATTTCAGACGATTCATGCGGTGGGCAATGCTGTCTTCGCCAACATAATCGATTCCGAGGCAGGCTTTTATGTAATTTTCCTCATACAAATAGTTATTTTTACCAATAATCACTCCATTGGCCTTTGCTTTATTGTAAAGCCAGTAGGCAATTTGGTTGTTTAACCTCACCAAAAGGCTACGGAAGCCAAAATTATCGTTTGTGAACAGTTCTTTTTGTTGTTGGTACTCCGCCGTAAACCATCCTTTTGCTGTAATACTGGTGTCGGCAGCCAAAGTTACGGCTCCGAACAGGGGTTTTACCTTAAAAATATTGTTTCTAAATTGAATTAAGGGAAATAAAAGCAATAACAAGATGAAAGTAAGAAGAATTCGCTTTGTGAATTTTGGATTTATGCTCATACGAAATACTTATGCCTCAATTAAATGTATAGCGTATAAAGAAAAATCGACAGCCATGGGTTTGATTTTTGTTGTCAAGAGTTATTTGCTGTTTTTTCTTGAGAAAATATTATATTTGAAGATGCAATAAATGGCTTTTACGCCATCCTTCCAGCCTATTTTCTTTCCCTCGGCATAAGTTCTGCCATAATAAGAGATTCCGACCTCATAAATTCTTACTAAGGGGATGCGCGAAATCTTAGCGGTGACCTCAGGTTCGAATCCGAAGCGTTTTTCTTTGAGATATAATGATTTAACAAATTCGGCACGGAACATCTTATAGCAAGTTTCCATGTCAGAAAGGTTTAAGTTGGTGAACAAATTCGAAAGGAAGGTCAGAAAACGGTTTCCGATGGTGTGCCAAAAAAACAAGATGCGATGAGGATTCCCCCCCATGAAACGCGAGCCGTAAACCACATCGGCATCGCCTGTTAAGATGGGCTTCAGGAGGAGATTGTACTCCTCGGGATCGTATTCGAGGTCGGCATCTTGCACTATAATCAAATCGCCACTTGCTAATTCGATGGCTTTATGAAGTGCGGCCCCTTTGCCCATGTTTACGGCCTGATTGTAAAGGTTAATGTTGAGCTCCGGATTTAAATTAATGTATTGCTCGATGGCTTCAACCGTTTTATCGGTTGAACAGTCGTTCACAATCACAATTTCTTTCTCCAGATTGTTCAATAAGCTCACTTCCTTCACCTTATCGAGGATAAGATGAATTGTATTGGCTTCATTGTATGCAGGTATGAGGATAGAAAGTTTTTGATAGTTCATATTCATAATTATTCCTGAAAGTATATTCGTTTGACTCTTCGTGAAATTCCAGTTAGAATTTCATAAGGAATGGTGTTCAAGAGGTTTGCCAATTGGTGCACAGGCAGATGATCGCCAAAAACAGTCACTTCGTCGTTCTCATTACAACTGATATCGGTAATATCAATCATGCACATGTCCATACAAATGTTTCCAACGGTTTTGGCAGCTCTTTTATTAATCATCACATATCCTAAACCGTTTCCCAAAAGCCGGTTAAACCCATCCGCATAGCCTATCGGAATGGTCGCAATCCTCATATTCTTCTCTGCTTTTCCTTTTCGCGAATACCCAATGGTTTCGCCTTTTGGAATATTCTTTATCTGTGAAATCCGAGTCCTCAGCGTGCTAACGTTTTGCAGCAATTTCTGTTCGTTGGGTTCATTTGCAATTCCGTACAATCCCAAGCCGAGTCTTACCATCTCAAATTGCTCATCGGGGAAACGCGAAATGCCAGAGGTGTTCAAAACATGACGTAAGAAGTCCTTACGAATTCCTTCGTTCAATTGCATGCAAAGATTGGTGAAAATCTGAACCTGTTGATGGGTAAACAAATCTTGTTCTACCTCATCCGAAGCGGCTAGGTGAGTGAAAACGCTCTGAACATGCACGTTGGGATGTGCATTTAAGCGCTGAATAAGTTCATCGATGTCGTTGGCTTCGAAACCCAAGCGGTGCATGCCTGTGTCGAGCTTAAGATGAATGTTTACTATGTGGTTATTTTCGCCATAAATGCGTTCCATCGATTCTATAAGGAGCTCCAACACGCGGAAACTGTATATTTCGGGCTCAAGTTTGTGTTTAATAATGGTATCTAAGCTTTGTTCTTCGGGATTCATCACCATGATGGGCAAATTTATGCCCGACTCTCTAAGTTCAACCCCTTCGTCGGCATAAGCTACTGCCAAATAATCTACTCTGTGGAATTGCAATGCATTTGCAATCTCAAAACTTCCACTTCCATACGAAAAAGCTTTCACCATGACCATCATCTTAGTGGTAGGCTTGAGCTTCGAACGGTAATAATTCAAATTGTGAATCAATGCGTTCAGGTTGATTTCCAGAACGGTCTCATGTGCTTTTTGTTGGATGGCCTTGCTAATTTTCTCGAACTCAAACAAACGGGCTCCTTTCACCAAAATCACCTCATTGTTGAACTCGGTTAGCGAAAAGTGCTGGAGAAAATCTTCTGTTGAGGGATAAAAACTTTTTTCAATCTCATTAAAACTTTTACTGTGCATAGTAATGGCTTTTCCGATGCCAATAATACGATTAACTTGGTTCTGTTTTAATAAACCTGCTACTTCCTCGTAAAGTTCGTATTCGTTTTTCCCGCTTTGCAAGATATCCGAAAGAATTATGGTCTTCTTCTGATGTTGTTTTTGTTGATGTAAAAAGTCAAGGGCAATAGAAAGTGACTTTACGTCGGAATTGTACGAGTCATTAATGACTGAGCAATTGTTAATGCCTTCCTTCATTTCTAGTCGCATGGCCACCGAACTTAGTTTGGCAATGCGCGATTGAATTAGGCTCTGGTCATAATTCAAATATAACAACACTGCCCAGCAATGTATGGCATTCTCAATAGATGCTTCGTCCGTAAAAGGTATTTGGATGTTAATTTCCTGCATATGAAAGCTCGCCCAAATCGAAGAGTACTGTTGCATTTTCTCTACTCTTTTAATAAGCAAATCTGCGTTGCCCTTGTAACTCCAGGTAAAAGCGGGAATATCCCTCATATTAGGAGATGAATATAACTTTTCAGCTATTTCACTGTGGTCTTTACAGAATATTAATGTCTTCACATGGGTGAAAAGTTTCAGCTTCTCCCCTACCTTCTGACCTGTATTGATGAAGTTTTCATCATGCGCCGATCCGATGTTGGTAAATACTCCTATTGTAGGCTGTATAATGGCTTGCAATTTATCCATCTCCCCTGGTTCGGAGATTCCCGCCTCGAAAATACCCAATTCATCCTCTGCTTTCATCTGCCAAACCGATAATGGCACACCTATCTGGGAGTTGTAACTCTTTGGGCTTTTTACAATGCGTTTATCTTCGTTTAATAAAAAGTAGAGCCATTCTTTTATAATGGTTTTACCATTGCTGCCGGTAATTCCAATAACTGGGAAATTGAATTTCTTCCTATTTGAAGCGCTGAGTATTTGTAAGGCAACAAGAGTATCTTTTACAAGAAGAAAGCAAGCATCTGCAAAATTGTTTTCAAAGTCTTCGGGCAAAGTAGACACCACGAAATTCTTTACTCCCTTAGCGTAAAGTTCACTTATAAACTTGTGCCCGTCATTTCGACGGGTAATTAAAGCAAAAAAAAGGCTATTGTTTGTTGTTGCCAACTGTCGGCTATCCGTATGTAGCTCTACAATGATTTGTTCATTATCGAAACTTCCGCATGGAGTCGCTTTAATTATTTTTATAAGCTCAGCAAGAGAGAACATCAGAGATTATAATATTATTTTAAGGAATTGGCGATTAATTCGTCATACTCAATACGGTTTTTATAGATGTCGGCTGCCATATATATTGCTTGTCGCATGGAGTCGGGGGATGCTTTATCTTTTCCGGCAATATCAAAAGCGGTTCCGTGGGCAGGAGAAGTTCTTACGAGGGGCAAACCAGCAGTAAAGTTCACTCCTTCTTTGTCAGCTATCACCTTAAATGGAATTAATCCTTGGTCATGATACATTGCAATCACACCATCGAAGTTATTGAAGTTCCCCGATCCGAATAAACCGTCTGCAGGAAAAGGACCAAACACAAGCAGATTCTCTTCAATGGCTTTATTAATTGCTGGGATGATTACTTTCTTTTCTTCGTCCCCTAATAACCCATCATCTCCCGAATGGGGATTCACTGATAAGACAGCAATTTTGGGACGAGACACTGCAAAGTCGCGCTTTAACGACTCATTCATAATTTTTATTTTCTTTAAAATCAATTCGGTGGTAATCATCTCAGGAACTTTTACTAAAGGTGCGTGTGTGGTGATTAAACCTATTCTTAAATTGCGTGCGACCATCAACATTAAGTAATTTGCCGATTGAAATTTGCGTGCAAAATACTCGGTGTGGCCAGGGAAATTAAATTCTTTCGACTGTATATTCTTTTTATTTATTGGACCTGTAACTATGGCATTTATCATACCTTTATCGTAATCATGCATACAAGCTTCTAAAGACAATAGAGATAAAGCACCAGCCATTAAAGTTGATTCGCCTATGTCAATTTTTGCTTCTTCTTGATATACATTAATAATATTGGAACGTTTTAGAGTTGCCTGGTCTGCACTTCTTACCACATTGAGGTTAAATTCGCCAATATTCAATAGTTTCTTATGATATGACGCTACTTTTGATGAACCATACACTATTGGTGTACAAATTTCTGTAATACGGTTATCTATCAAGGCTTTTATAATGACTTCATAACTTACTCCATTGATATCGCCTTGTGATATACCTATTCGTGGAATGATTTCTTTTTCTTGAACTTTCATGAATTATCTAATATTTAAAGGGTTATGGTTTTTTTTCTGCTTCCTGAACCTTACAAAGTTACCTAAAATGTTTAATTCGGGATACAAGTCAGTAAACTTTTTTTCAAAACATTATTTTTGGGCTTGAAAGTTTTTGTAATTTTAGTGCTTCAAACCTTCGTAAAATCAACATTTAAAATACAAAATATGGCACTAATAAAATCAGTGAAAGGGGTAGTCCCAAAGTGGGGTGAAAATTGTTTTATGGCAGATAATGCTACTTTAACAGGCGATGTAATCATGGGAAATAATTGTAGCGTTTGGTTCAATACGGTGGTGAGAGGCGATGTTCACAGCATACGAATTGGGGATAACGTAAACATTCAGGATGGGGCTATAGTGCATTGCACCTATCAGAAAGCTTCTGTTACAATTGGAAATAATGTTTCTATCGCTCACAATGCAATTATTCATGGTTGCACTATTCATGATAATGTTTTGATTGGGATGGGTGCTATTATTATGGATAATGTAGTTATTGAAAGCAATTGCCTTATAGCTGCAGGTTCGGTGGTGCTTGAGAATACTCACATCGAATCGGGTTCGGTGTACGCAGGTGTTCCTGCAAAAAAGGTAAAGACTATTGATGCAAAATTGCTAGAAGGTCAAGTTAATAGAATATCAAGCAGTTATCAGATGTATGCAAGCTGGTATGATTGATAATAAAAAAGTGTTTCCCAATAAATTTTCCTTGCAAATTAGCAAGATAGAAAACCTTTTATTATTCCTAATTCTACTTTGCGCGACAATATTGCGTGTGTGGAATCCTTTGCATTTACCTTATATTTACGATGAGTTTAGTGCGCTTTTCAGAACTCAATATCATACTTTACATGATTTGGTAGAATATGGCATTAAACCTGACAATCATCCCCCATTAATTCAAATATTTCTTTTCTTTTGGGTGAAACTTTGGGGATTTAATCCTTTTGCAGTGAAACTTCCTTTTATCATAATGGGAGTTTGCTCAGTGTGGTTAGTTTTCCGTTTGGGAAAGCAATGGTTTTCGACGGAAACGGGCTTGATAGCTTCGGCTTATTTCGCTACTTTACAATATTCTATACTTTATAGTCAGTTGGCTCGCCCATATGTCAGTGGTGTATTTTTGTGTTTGATGTTGGTTTGGTATTGGGATAAAATAATGCTTCATTCGAACAAGAATTTCTATAAAAATCTGATACTGTATATCGTTTTTGCTTCATTGTGCTCGTTCAATCATTATTTTTCTTTGCTTTTTGCCATTATAGTGAGTTTAAGCGGATTATTTTTCATCAAGAGAAGTAAATTGTTGTATTATATGCTTGCAGGATTTGTAATTCTTCTATTATATATTCCCTATTTACCCATATTCATGGAGCAATTCCAAAGAAAAGGAATAGAAAGTTGGTTAGGAAAACCTCACGCTGAATTTATTGTTGATTATTTCCGAAATGTGTTTCATTTCTCTTATCTCACATTTGGTTTTGCATTGCTGATAGTCGTTTTAGGTTCTTTGTTTTTTAGAACCAATAAATTCAATTGGAGGATGTTTGTTATTTCGCTGATTTGGTTTTTCACTCCTTATATAATAGGCTATATTTATTCAATAAAAGTTAGTGCGTTGTTGCAGTTTTCATTATTGTTATTTGGATTCCCATTTATGTTGTTTGCCATGTTCGGACATCTCCATTTTAAAAAACAATGGATGAGTGTTTTGGTGATACTTCTTATTTTAACTATTAATATTTCCAGTCTTTGTTTCAACCGTAAACATTACACCCTCTTTTACAAGGTGCCATACGAACAAATATTGCTAGAAACAGAAAATGATTTCCATTTATATGGCGATAGCATTACAAGAATCATCGACTCTGATCATAAAATTTCTAATTACTATCAGCAAAAGAATAACCTAACTACTGCATTTGTTTGGGCTGATTCATTTAGTTCTCTTTCTAAGTTTAATGAATTCCTTGGGCAGCAGAAAACCACCTATCTAAGCTTTGGCTGCCTTTCAGCTTCTGATCCTGTGCTGATTCCCATGATAATGAATTATTATCCGAATATGTTGAAACAACTTAATATGTTTTCGGGAAGCTATTATCTTTTTTCAAAAGTAAAACCTAGGGTTGATTCGTTGAGAGGGCAGGATTCTTCAAATCTTTATTCCTCAACAATAGTTTTTCCTAATTTAAAGGCTTTCGATTCTCTTGACAAAGTAAATAATAATGACTTCGGAATAGAACTTATTCCTGAATTCAGTAAAGGTTTTGTGTTGCCACTTGTTCAGCTAATGCAGAGTAAGACTAATTTTATCGATATAACATTAGAGTATATTGCCTTAGATACGCTTCAAAAGGTCTGTATTGTAAGTGAATTGTCGTCGCACGATACTGTTATTGATTGGAGGGCAACAAAACTAAGTCAGTTTGAGCAAAGTCTCAGTTGGCACCAAACTAAGAAATGCTTCCATTCAATAAAACTTTCGGATATCTATTTACATTATCCCGACATCATTCTTAAAGTATATGTATGGAATCCGGCAAAAGAAAGATTATTACTCAGAAAGTTGCAATTGAAAACTCGCATGGGGAATCCAATTATTTATGGATTGTATGATAAGATTTGGTGATATTGCCAAAAAATATTCGTAGGA
>CAIXTV010000119.1 GCA_903922465.1 uncultured bacterium | reverse complement strand
GCCACGTTACGGAGGTCAGGATGCCACGTTACGGAGGTCAGGATGCCACGTTACGGAGGTCAGGATGCCACGTTACGGAGGTCAGGATGCCACGTTACGGAGGTCAGGATTTGGTGAGTTGGGGATTTGATGATTTTGGAATTTGGAAATTTGGTGAGTTGGTGAGTTGGGGATTTGGGTTAAAAGGTGATTGTAGCATAGGGGCTAAATGACAGGATGATTTATGCTTGGAAAGGCAGGATGCGTTAATGGGATCGTAGCGTCTGGCTAAGATTAACGGGGACGATAAGATTAACGAGAGATAAACAGGGATACAGAATTATATTGTAAATAAAAAAAAGCCAGACCTAAGGCCGGGCTTGTTTTATGGGATTATGTGACTATTACTTTTAGCCGTGCGCTGACTCCTGTATTTACTTCTTTAATTAGATTGATATCGGGTTTGCCTGTAATCTGAATTTTAACTTTGTAGTCGTCGGGGTCGATTTTTGTGAAATTGGCGTGGCCCCCGATGTCGGAGGTTGTTTGCATGGCTATGCCTGTTTTACTTTGAATGATAATGACAGCATTGGGAATAGGTAGGTTTGTTCCATCCTGGATTAAATCCAAACCTAAAGAGGCACTTCCAGGAGGACTTACGATTTTTTTAACTTCCAGGAACACAAATTGTTTAAGTACTTCTCCGTCGTTACGGAATACGTTGTGGGCATCGTTTTGTAGGTTTTGCAAATCGGCGTAAACAAGGTTGTTGGCTTTTATTTTAGCTCCTGTTCCAACTCCAGTTTCTTTTGAGGATTTGAAAGCATTATATTTGAGCATGAATGCGCTGGAAGCAGCCGAAACGGCATCTTCAAAGTCGGAAGGCATGAAACCCTCGGTGAGTTGAGTGGGGTAAGTAGAGATGAATACTTCCATTTTTTGGTTAAGTGCTACTACTTTTTCCCAATTTTTGTGTGAAGCTGAGTCGTAATCAACCATACCAGCTTCGTTGTATTTGATTTCGCATAACTCATCGGGGAAACCATCGAAAATGTAACCCTTGAGGTCTTGAAAGTAGCCACAACAGGTCTGCATATTGGCAGTTAGTTCAACTCTTAATGTTTCGTGGATTGATTTTCTCATTACGTTATCGGGCAAATTAAATGCAGTTGTTTTGTGTGTTCGTAAACTTGCAATGTAAATCGGTGTATACTTTCCTGGCTTTTTAGCCTCGAATGCGGCAAGGTTTTCGGGTACTTCAAGACTATCGTAGGTGGTATCGGCAATTGAATAGAGTTCTTGCTCTGTGCTGGGATAATTAGGACTTGGTAAATTTGGCATATATGTAGGTTTTAAATTTTCGATAAAATTACAACAATTCATAGGCTGATGTCAAGTGCTTATGGACTGCTTGTCCTAGGGGTTGTCCTCTAACTTATTTATAATATACAGTGAATATGTGCATTATATTTAGGATTTTTCTTTCAGGATTTCTACTTATCACATCCCTTTTAATGATACAAGATTCAATTTTTCGGTGAGAAATTGAAAATGCAGGCTTTAGAATTTAGGCTATTTGTTCTTATGTGGGAAATTTGCATTGAGTTCTTCAATGATTTCGGGGTTCTGTTTTTTTGCCATATTTCAACAATAAAGGTTCAATCTGCTTATACACTTTTTCTTTTTGCACTTTATCAGCCATTACTTTTACTTTTATCTTACGCATACAATTTCGATAAGGGAACTTCTCGCCCTGGGGAGGCTCAAGATGGGCTTGCAATATGGCATATAAGCCGGGTTTTGGTAGACTGATTCGACCACAATTGAGCATTTCCCAAATCAAAAGGATGAAAGCGGGTAAATCGTTAGGCGATAATATCAGCTTAAAAGGGAAACCATGCTCATCAAATAATAAAATTATTTCGCCAACAGGCCTGATGCTTTTTATGTACTTCTTTATCTCACGGATAAAAATCGTAATCCTTATAACATCCTGTCCATCATCTTCGAAAGTGTTCCAGATAAAATAGTTTAAAGGCGATATGTTAAGCAAACGCAAACGGTTTGTTTTTTCATCGGAACATTTTATTTCTGCTTCAATGAGCTTAAAAATATTCTTGTATTTGAGCACTTCGTGAACATCGGACACCTGCAATGTGTCGAGCTTATCTAACACTATAGTCAGCAGGATTTGTGTGTCGAGCCCGGAAAGGCGGTTGCATTCCAATATTAGTTTAAACGAAAGTCTGATAGTTGTATCTAAGTAATATTTTTTGCTTTTTTCATTATGTATACTCTTCAATCCTCTGACCAATACCAGGAAAAAGGGAATTATTAAATTGGCATAAAGCTCCCGGCTTTCTTCGGTAGTTCGGCTTTCTATCATTCCGAAAAGGTCTTTGGTATGTTGCTCGATATCGTCGTAGATACCCGTCTGCTTCAAATGATATAAAACCTTCTTTCTTTCCTTCGACAAATAGCTTTTATTAAAAAACATAGTAAACCACATAGCATTTTGTTTTGAACCCTATAAAATTACTATATTTTTCTCACACTTAATGTATTTTCGAAAAAACAATATTGAATAATTCCCTTAACGAATTTGACAGAAACGTGAAAGAAGTTGTTCATTCCGTGGGCGGATTAAACAGAAACGTGAAGGAAGTTGACAATTATAGGAACTGTAAAATATTTTGTGTAAACAGGCATTTTAGAGTCTGCATCTGGCTTCAAAGATGATCATAAATTAATTTAGGATAAGACCCCAATGTTTAATTGTTCATTACCAATTATCCATTACTCTCACTTTTTGAATTGGAGTTTCCTAAGGTTAGGTGCCATATAAAAAGTGGATGCGGCAATAAGCACTGTGATGCTGCCACCAATAATTACGGAAGGTATGAGTCCAAACAAACGTGCAGTGGCTCCGGATTCGAAGGCGCCTATTTCGTTTGAGGACCCTATAAACACACTGTTGATGGAGGCTACCCGGCCCCGCATTTCATTAGGGGTATAGAGCTGAACAATGGTGTTTCGAATGACGACACTGATGTTGTCGAACAGTCCACTCATGACGAGCATGGCGAATGAAAGAATGAAGTTTCGCGAGATGGCAAAGAGAATGATGCTTATGCCAAAACCTGCTACGGCAATAAGCAGCTTGACACCTGTATTGCGTTGCGGGGGATGATAGGCCAAATAGAACGACATCATCACAGCACCAAAGGCCGGGGCAGCGCGCAAAAGTCCGAGCCCCTGAGGGCCTGTTTGTAAAACATCGCTTGCAAATACGGGTAATAGGGCAACGGCACCTCCAAAGAGGACGGCAAACATGTCGAGGGATAAGGCACCTAAAATGACTTGATTTTTAAATACGAATTTTAAACCGGTGAGTATCTCGGAAGCAAAGGACCCGGTTTTAGGGCTCACTGCAAATCGTATGTTTTCGACCTGATTGAAGACAAAGATACTGAGCAAAGAGAGAAGCAGCACCAAGGCATAGGCATAATGTATGTTGGAGATGCCATAAACCAATCCACCAATAGCGGGTCCACCCACGGCAGCACTGTGCCAGAAAAGACTGTTCCATGAGGAGGAGTAAACGTATTGCTCCTTGGGAACTAATTGTGCCATTAGGGCAATAAGGGCGGGATAAATAAAAGAACGTACAATTCCTGTTATGAAAATGACCACATAAATGCTGAAAACTACAAGATGTGAATAGTTAATGGAATCTTGAAAGGATATGAATAAGAGTGCCGAAGCGCAAAATAAATAGAAGATGGTGCTGAGAATAATGATGCGTTTACGGGGGAATTTGTCGGCTATCCATCCTGAAAACATCGCCATACTGATGAAGGCAATGGCTTCGGAAAGTCCAATTAGGCCTAAAGAAAGGGGGTCGTGGGTGATGCTATATACCTGCCATGCTACAATAACGGCCTGCATTTGAGTGGCTAGGGTGATGAGAACTCTGCCTGCTAAGAAGAATTTAAAATTGCGGTTCTTTAAAACGATATGTGCCTGATGGTCGGAGAATAGTTTCAATGTTTGTTTTTTTGCAAAAGTAAGAATAAGATTGAGATGATGGGAGGAATTGGGGATTTGGGGATTTGGGAGGGAAGGGGGATTGGGAGGGAAGGGGGATTGGGTTAATGAAATGGATTTACAAGGTTGACATTGGGGACTGCGTTGCTTGCATCTGGGCGATCAGCGTTTATACTATTGATAAGCTATCTTGTTAATGTAGAAGACACGGCGCTTGTTTTTCTCGACGAGGGTGTTGTTTTTGATTTGCTGATAGCCAAATGCAATAAAATAGTTGTCGTACCAATAATAGAGTTCTTCGGGAGAGGATGAGGTGATGATATCGGTGCGGTAATTTGATTCTATTCGGGAGGATGGAAAATCGCTGTATTCGTCTTTACTAAAGATAATCTTTGAATTTATTTCGCCATCATTAAGGGTGGCAATAAGCATTTCGTCAGGGAAAGGCATAAGTTCACTTTTTTCTTTTAAAACGTCTTCAAGAATATTAATCATTTGCATGGAATTTTCCCAAAGGAGCTTGCCACTTCCATTAAAGCTCAAAACAAAGGCTTTCTGATAGCGAAATCCATCGAAAACAGTGTAAGTGTTAGGGACTAACCTGCCATAATAGTCGTAGGTGTTGTTGCTTACAGTTCGATATTCAGGGAAATAGGTTTCGAATGTCAGCAGAAATTGCTTGTTGAAGTATTTGACATCATGAAGCAATATTTTATAATTCATTGAATATTTTTTATCGCCTTTAGTGTTGCGTGCGAGTTTCTTTTTGAGGGAAATGATTTCGTTTTCATTCATATAACGATAGAAACTTTTCATATCGACAAAGTTATAATAGGTAATGAAACTTTGTTTTTTGTTGATATAAAGCGAAACATAGATTCCCGTTGATTCTTCTTCATTAATATTATCGGCATAGGATGATTTTTCATCTTCATTGATATAGGAACCTAAGACGAGTATAGAGGAATCGTTTATGATTTCGAAATCGGAATTGTTGAGCACCTCCCCTTCCGTGGGTTGAATGGTAATAGAATCGGTTGTTTGAGTTAGTAGATCGTATGATTTAAGAATCATTTCGGAGAGATTCCGATTGATTTTTCGCTTAAAGAGTATATTGAAGGTGTTGTTATTATTTGAGAATTTGGTTCTTATAAGATATCCCTTTTCGTTTAGGACTTCTTTTGATAGAATTTTATTGCTGTCGAGGGACAATGTTTGTAGGCTATACACAGTTTTTTCTTTGTTCAGGAAAGCAATAGATTTATCGAGGATAAACATTTTATTGACTTCTGACTTGGAAGCGAAGGAGAAGTAAATGGGTTTAATGGAATGAGAAAGGATGTTATACTGTATGAGCATAGCAATGTTTTCTTTTATTGACTTTGAGCCTTCGGCGAATAGGATATAGACAAGTGAATCTTTAATGGCGTATGATTTATAATACAATCCGCTTGCCACATCAAGACTGGCAATGTGTTGTTTGAAAAAGACATTCGAATAATGAATGAATTCTAATTTTGTTTTCTGATTGTCGCTAGCTTTTGGATAGAATAGGATGAATCCTTGTTGGGCTGCAGGAATAAGGTGGAAGTTGGTCTCCTCGCCCTGGGCTTCGAATTCTAACCTAAGAGGTTTTGATGATTGCGAAATTACCGGCACCGATAAGATTATGAAGAATAGAAGAGAGATGCAGTAGGATCGCATGAGAGTTTTTTATTTACAAAAGTAGTAAAAATAGGTTAATTAGGCTGAAGGAATTTAGGCAAATGAAACTCTAAAAAAAAAGCAGCCTCATTGGGCTGCTTCTTTTTGAATTAAAAGTCAGATTATTTCTTGGTGATTTTAACATTATAAGAATTGCCATTCTTAACATCTCTTACCTGTAGAACAAAAATACCATTTGATTGATCAGAAAGGTCAACTTTCACGATAGATTCATTAGAAGTTTTACGATATACTACTTCACCTGTCATGGAATATACATTGATTTCAGCCAAAGTTCCCTGAGGTAAAGTTACATTGAAAATACCTTCAGAAGGGTTAGGATAAACTTCAATTTTATTAGCATCAAGATTGTTAACTCCTAATGGGAAAGCGAAATCGAATTTATCTCTTGCAGTAATATAATAACGGCCTTTAGTCCAGATTGCAATACCAGTTACATCACCACTTCCAGAAGGTAGAGGAATAGCAGTAGCGGTAACATTATAATCAGCATCATAGAAATTGCAATAGAATAATGAATCGGTAGCTGCGCCTGTTTGAGCCATTAAAAATTTCTTACTGGTAGCAAACTTTAAAGTACCATTGGCTTCTGGGAAAGAAACATTAACCAGTTTAATCAATTTCGATTGATTATTGGTGTGCATATAAGTTGAGTCATACATATTTAAAGCTGTAACAACAGTAGGGGCCGTAATATGTCCGGTAGAAGTAGCAGCACCTGGGTCAGCAATAGGAATAAATTCTAATTGGCTGTAATAGTTTTGGAGTTTACCTTTTAAACCTGTAATACCATCACCAATATTATAAAGGGTAGTAATAGTACCAGTAGCTGGGATTGCATCATAAATCATGATAGCACCTGTAGCATCCTGAATAAATTTTTCGTTTTTATAAGCTTGTTTGTATGTTAAATAAGCTTCGCCTGTTAATTCATATATGGTTGTATTATCGGCAGGTTGAGCACGTAAAGCAGCAATGTTTGCACAAGGGACACCAGCAACAAGAGTTGTAAAAGTAACATCAGCGCCATAACTTAGACCAATTGCATTCCTTGCATAGGCTCTTGCATGGTAAAGTGTAGAAGCAGTTAGACCGGTTAAGTTGCTAGAGAAAGCACCAGTAGTACCCGTTGCAATTGAATGTAAAGCTGAAGTATCAGGATTAATGGTTGTGCTCCAACAAATTCCTCTTGCTAAAACAGCTGATCCACCATCGTTGGTAACATTGCCAGCTACTGTAGCAACCGTAGTATTAATAGCAGTAACAGCACCTGTAGTAACAATAGGAGCAACAGCACCCGTTGCAGTGATAAAGGTTGAATCTGCACCATAAGAAATGCCAGCTGAATTAACTGCATATGCTCTGTAATGATAGGTATTTCCTGCAGTTAAACCTGAAATGTCACCGTTAAATGAACCGGTAGTACCACTAACAACAACTTTAGTCCCAGTAGTATCAGGATTTACAGCTGCGCCGTAACATATACCTCTTGCTGAAATAGCACCACCACCGTCAAGGGTTACATTACCAATGCAAGTAGCAGAATTAGAAGTAATACTGGTGGTAGTACCTGTTGAAACAACAGGAGGAGTAACAACACCATTATAACCAATAGCTTCAGCCCAGGTATTTGCAATTCTTAAACCATCAACAATCAAAGCAGAAGCAACACTTGCACTTCCTTGACGTAAAGCAATACCAGCAAATGGGCTTAAATCGGTAGAAGCTACATCTGATGCAGTAACAGTAGGAGTACCTTCAGAGGCTGTTGCAGGATCAACAAATAGATCAACAACATCATCAGCAGTACTAGCATTGATGGTATATTTTAATATAATAAGGTGAGTTGTACCCATAGTTAAAAGGGTAGTGGAATAAACAGCACTTGTAACAACAGAACCTTTCAGAACGCCTAAGGTGTATTTTGTTGCATCTGTAGCATCTCTTTTAATAAAAACACGTCCAACATAGGTTGTAGGAGCTTTAAAGAAGTGGAAAAAGTAATCACCTGTAACGGTTGCACTTGTTACGTTGATTAATAAAGCAGCATAAATGCTACCTGTTGTTTGAGCGGCAAAAGCATAGTTATTGTCCTGCCCTGAAGTATTAGAAATAAGAGCACTCTGTCCAACAGGAGTGCAATAACCTGTATAGGATAAATTGCCACTAACAATAGAAATAGGGCCTGTACCACTATGAGCAAGCCAACCATGAGCGGTTAGGGAATCTCCAACAGGATAATCGAATTGCTCGTTGAGCAAAACCTGAGCATTCGCAGTGAAGCTCATTAGAATCACTACAATGAGTGAAGTAAAGAAAGTAAATGTTTTTTTCATGATGTTTTAAATATTAATTTGGAATATGATTTCAGAATTTAATTTTTTTGATGTTTTTTGTTGATACATTATTGTTCGACAATATTACAATAAATATTTGAAACTAGCTCATCCTTTTAGTTTTTTTAACATAGAAATAATGTAAGGAGCAGTAATATTCCAGAGTAAAACAGTAGGCTAAAAGTGGGAAATCGGTTTATAAGTGCTAGCATTAAAGATGATAAAAGTCAGGGTACCAAGCAAAAGGGCATGAATAGTTTTATACTTAATGTATTCTGCATTTAAAAACAGCGTGATAGATTTATAGTTTTAAATAAAAAAAGCAGCCCAATAGGAGGCTGCTTTTATAATCATTTTAAAGGGGAGTTTATTTCTTAGTTAATTTAACATTGTGTGAATTTCCTGTTTTCACATCTCTCACCTGCATCACAAATATGCCACTTGCTTGTTCTGATAAATCAACTCTAACCAATGCTTCGTTTGAAGTTTTACGGTAAATAATTTCACCGGTCATAGAATAAACATTTATTTCGGCCAATGTACCTTGAGGCAATTTAACATTAAATATGCCTTCTGAAGGGTTTGGATAGATGTCAATTTTGTTGGCATCGGCTTCATTAATTCCCGATAATAAACTAATATCATTCTTGTTACGGGCAGTGATGTAATACTTATTAAAAGTAACATTAACCACACCCGTAATAGACCCAATTCCAGAAGGCAAGTTCATGTTGATATAATCAGCATTATAAATGTAGCATAAGAACAATGAGTCGGTAGTAAGGTTCTGATTTACGAGGTATTTTTTGCCATTGAGGAATTTCAAAGTCCCATTAGCATCAGTAAAAGAAACATTATCGAGTCGAATTAATTTCGACTGATGATTTTTCATAATATTAGTGTCGAGGATATCTGTTGCACTTAAGACCAAGGGAGTAATCGTATTTAAAGAAGAAGTTGGGGCACCTGGGTCGGCAATAGGAATGAACTCCAATAAACTAAAATAACTATATAATTTGCCTTTTATACCAGTAATTCCATCACCTACAGCATAAGTTGAAGTAATATGAGCAGGGGTTGGGTCATCAATGATAATTGCAGCAGTTGCATCCTGAATATATTTTTGGTTTCTATTGCTAATCTGACAACTTAAAAAAGCCTCTCCTGTTAATTCGTAAATAGTACTATTGTCTGCGACTTGTGCACGTAGAGCAGCGATAGTAGCACAAGGGATGCCTGCCACTTGAGTGGTAAAAGTTACGTCAGCACCATAACTTAAGCCAACTGAGTTTATTGCATAAGCTCTTACATGATATAATGTTGCAGGAGTTAAGCCTGTAAGATTGCTGGTGAAAACACCTGTAGTTCCGGTTTCTGTTGAATGTGTTGAAGATGTATCAGGGTTAAGGCTTGTACCCCAACAAATTCCTCTTGCAGAAATAGTAGCACCTCCATCGTTAGTTACGTTACCTGAAACTGTAGCAATAGTGGTATTAATTGCGGTAACTGCACCAGTGGTTACTACGGGAGCAACAGCACCAATTGGGGCTACAAATATTGAATCAAGCCCATAAGAAGTACCTATTGAATTAATTGCATAAGCCCGATAATAATAAGTGCTACCTGGGGTTAAATTTGATAAGTCAGCAGTATAAGCACCTGTTGTCCCAGGGGCTATAACTTTTAATCCTAAGATGTTTGGATTAGCAGTAAGACCATAACAAACGCCTCTTTCAGTAATTGGCATTCCCCCATCAGAAGTAACATTTCCGGCACAAGTAGCTGATGTAGGTGTGATATTACTAGTAGTACCCGTTGCAACTGAAGGTGCAACAGGAGCACTTCCTCCTATTGGAGCAAAGGAAATCCCTCTGAAGGCTGTTAAGGCAGGTGCTGTTGCAATAGTTGTTGCAATAGCGGTAGCTCCACTATCGATTAATTGGATTATTCGATTTGCATTTGATTCGCCTGTTGTTGCATATATTATTGGTAGAGGGCCACTTCTATCTACTAAGATATCTCTGGCTCCAACAAGAGAACCTGCTCCTGTTCCCAAAGTATAAGCTAAGGCCCAAACTCCACCTGTATTGGTGTATTTTTGTATTCCTCCACCAGCTGTTGATGCACCATCATCTGCAATATAAATTACAGTTCCAGCACTATCAATATTAAATCCATAAGGCGAACCTGCAGAAGGAATTACACTGGTAGAAACTTGTCCTGTTGTTATTGGAATTCCAGTGCCGACCATACATAAACCTTTTAATGTGCCTGAGCCTGTTGTATAATATAATTGGTTGTTGAAAATGCTTACTCTACGATTGTTGGTAGTAGAAACAGAAACAACAACACTATCTGCAGCACTCATATAGCAAACGCCTGAGTTAGATCCGACAGTCCAAAAGCCAGTTCCATCCGAAACAACTCCTCTTGGATTACCCGCAGAAAAAAATGTCGCAGTAGATGCAGCAGTTGTAACTGTTTCTGAATGATTAATTTTCATAACGACTCTGTTTACAACAGCAGAAGTTGAAGTATTTAACGCAAGGGTATTAGGCAATGCCACTTTATATCCAAAAAAACAAAGATAAGTTCCATCGGTGCTTCTTGATAATTGCCCTTCAGAAGAAGAGTTTCCTGTTAAACAAATTACATCGCTACCACTTGTTGGCAATGCAATTGTATCAACAAGTGCTCCTGCCGTAGTGTATTGCAATAGAGTTAAAGCATTTCCTGTTGATGCGAGTGCGTTTACACCATCACCAACTTTAAGAACTGCTATGTTTCCGTTTACGAATTGTGCATTGGAAGTAAAACTCCCCAACGCAAATAGAATAAGGGATGCGAAAAAAATAATTGATTTTTTCATGGGTTTAAATATTAATGTTAATTAGATAGTTTCTGTGTGTTTTTTGATTTGATATGATTTATAATTGTCCGACAATATTACGATTAATATTTGAAATCATCAAACAACAAAGTGAATTTTAACATAGAAATAATAGAAACTCGCCAGAAATTAAATTAAAACGTCTGAATTCAATGATAATTCATATTTTTATCCGGTGAAATTGAGCATATATTGCAGGCTTTTCTTTGTGATAAGAGATCAAATTACTTTTGAGCTATTAATATTCTGAAGTAACAAAATGTGTTTCATTATTTCATTTTCTTTAATCCGATTGCTTCAAAACATGATGTTTAAAGACTATTGCTAAACTATCGACGATTTATTTAATGAATAAAAAAAGACTTTTAAATTTTCTGTCCAAGTACAAGTACCTAATTCTTGTTTTCATCTTTTTTGGGGTGATATTTTCTTTAATCTCCTTTGTAAATCATTATTATTTCAGGACCTATGCCCTGGATTTAGGATTATATACCAATGCGCTTTATGATTACAGTCATTTTCAGTGGAACGATAGCTGTGTGTTTAAATTTGCCAGCGAGAATTTACTTGCCGACCACTTCGATTTATATCTGGTTATTTTCTCCCCCTTGTCTTTCATTTTTGGGACCTACACCCTTCTTATAGTACAAATCATTGCTATTTTATTAGGCGCATTAGGTGTTTTTCGCTATTTCTCTATTTCTTACCAAAACAAGCTTCCTCTATGGGCAAGCATCTATTTCCTGCTCTTTTTTGGAATTTATTCTGCTCTTTCGTTTGACTATCATAGCAATGTGATTGCAGCTATGATACTTCCCTGGTTCTTTTATGCTTTTAAACAAAAAAAGTATTTTCTTGCCTCGGCTGTTTTTGTTCTTTTCTTAATTGGAAAAGAAAACATTTCGCTATGGGCTATTTTTATATGCATAGGATTGCTTTTTGAGTATAGGAAAGACAGGAAATCTATCTTATATATTGTAGGATATTTGGTCTTTTCGGTTTTCTATTTTATTTTGATAACTTCTTTTGTGATGCCTGCTATTTCAAATAGTGGGGCATATCCTCACATACGCTATTCGGTTTTAGGTAATACCACCATGGAATCGCTACGTTTTCTCATTACTCACCCTATCGAAAGCATCAGAATATTGTTTATAAATCATACCACGGATACTGGGATGGACTTTGTGAAAATGGAATTTCATCTTTTTGCACTGATTTCGGGTTTGTTCGTATTGTTTTTCAAACCTCAATATTTAATCATGCTGATTCCTATCTATTTTCAAAAGCTTTTTCACGATAGCAGTGTGACCTGGAGTGTTGATGTTCATTATTCAATAGAACTTGCACCCATTCTTGCCATTGGAGTGTTTTCTTTTATTGGTGAAATGAAAAAAACATGGCTGAGAAATAGTATGATTGCTTTGGTGATTACAGGAGCTTTGTTGACAAGTCTTCGATTGATGGATAAGACCATAATGCTGACCGATAAATCGAGATTACGTTTTTACAAAGCTATACATTATAAACGTAACTATAACGTTCAATTGGTGCATGATAAACTTAATAGTTTACCTGCTGATGCCATCATATCTACACAAACAGCTTTTTTGCCCCATTTGGCTCTTCGCGATAAAATATATTTACTTCCTTTTGTGAAAGATGCCGAATATCTGGTGTACTCAAACAAAGAAAACACCTGGCCACTAAATAAAGAAGAGTTCGATGAGGCTATTGATAAGATATTGCAAACCCACGAATGGGCAGTTGAATTTAGCAATGAAGATATTATTATTTTAAGAAAGATAGTTAATAATCAGCTGTTTCGGAAGGAGTAGGTTGGTTATTTGATTATGTTTCTTTGCTGAAGGTTTAACGGTTGCGGCTTTCTGCTGGCAGGGCGAATCAAATCCGTTTCCTTTCCTAATACACTAAGGTTTGATTAAGCACTTCTTCCGCCATTTCTCTTAAGCCCTTGTTAGCTGCTGCCTTTCTTTTAATTATACAAATTGGTTACTGTGTGAACTTTTCATTTAATATTATTTGTTTTTCATACTCTCGATTATTCTGCATATCTCTCGTTTTTATCCATACATTAATATCTATTTGCCAAGACTTGTCTAACAATAATATCCCTTTGATTCTTCCTTTACTTGGACTCTCTCCATTCTCCCAATAAATTCCACCTTCAATAGTATATTTAAAATTTAAGGTTTTCAGCATTTCATTTTCAAACAAAAAGGTATCTCTTAAGGTTTTTACTGTAAATGATAATATATTTCCGCCACCACTACAACCTATTCTCTTATCCTCTTCGTTTCTAACAATTCTTGTAAAGACTATATTATCATTGCTTCGTGTAAAAGTATTTCGGACAGATCCTGGAATAATGTAATCTGAGGGATCATTCAATTTAGTTTCGGATACTGCAACAGCTTCATCGTATTTATAAATTCTTTTTTTCTTTGATTGTGAAAGACTTAATAATACTGTGTCTCCCTTCTGAATGTTTGATTGAGTATCAGTAATTTTTATATTCATCAAAGTTGTATCCTTTGCTTTTTGATTCGAATTAAAATCTTCTTTAATAGTGAGCTTTTCAGAATTTCTTTCTGGCGAATTGCACGAAATAAGTCCTACTATTAATAATATGATATATGGTTGCAATGATGACATAAGGTAGTCTTTAACGGTTTGCAGATTTGCGATGGGCAAGATTTTTACAACAAAACTTGATTTGAAAAACTAATGTTCGATTAACCTGGAAACTGTCTTTGGAACACGAAACCCCGCCTTTTGGGTAGGTGCTGTTTTTCTCTTCATATTTTATTTAGGTCTGCTGTCTTTATCCAACCTTTCGTTATTGTCTTGCCGTAATATGTGCAATATGCCCAGTCGCCCTCTATTTTGTAAATACATACAAAATCATTTTTAACTATGTATGATTTTAGTTTTTTATTAATTGACTTGTCCGAGTAAAAATATGTTTTGTAGCTGGTTATAAACCTAATTTGAGTCCAAGCAATATGTTTTTCTAAACTAAATTTCTCTTGGTCGTCAGCAAAATGTTGAACATTCCAACACCCTCGGTGTTCTTCGGCTAATTTTATGCTTGCTGACTTGTCGTTAATTATCTGAATGTTCCCTTTTATAATGTCACTTGAGTCGTTTGGATAATAGGTGTCAACCGTAAATTGTCTAGCTGTAACTGTCCCTTGGATATAGAATATGCAAGAAAATTTTGGGTTACCTGTTTCTTCGTCCAAACCAGTGTAGTTTTCAAAATATCCAGTCAGTTTATTTGTTATACTGTCGTAGGCTAACTTTAAACCTGAATCATATTCACCTGATACTATTGTCTGTCCAAATGAAATATTTGATAGCCACAAAAGTGTTATTGTCGTTAATATAATTTTCATTTCGCGTTGTCCTTTAAAATAGCCTATAACGGT
>CAIXTV010000118.1 GCA_903922465.1 uncultured bacterium | reverse complement strand
TCATTTCCTTTGAATTATTACCATGCAAAGATATGAAAGATATTGCGAAGCAGTTACAAAAAAACTGCACTCAACAAGCAAAAGTTGAGCAATTGGAAAAAGTTGAAAAAAACCTGTGGAAAATTGGGATAAGTGAAACAAAAGTTTACCTTTGTAACAGCATTTCAGTAATAATGAAGAATTTTTGACGATGGAAACAGACAACAAAAATGTAGGAATTTTGCCAATTGGCTTTACTGTATTGAATATGAATATATTAGTAAATACAATCGGGTGCGACTACATCGGAAATAACCACCATAATGGAGGTTATACAATCGTTATGTTTAAGATTTTTAGTAACAATAATATAAAAATATGTGTATAGAAAACCCCCTTTATTCTTTAGATCAATTAAAGACCATTAATCTTGATTATCATCCAGAGATTCTATCATCAATCGCTTCAAACCAATGGCAGGATATTCATCATTCTCGAAAGCAAGATTGGATGTATTGGGCGATTATTGGAGCTATTATTACTGGTTCAATAGCTTTAGTCAAAAGTGAATCAAATTTTTCAACTAATTTATTCATTCTAAACATTTTGTTTGTTCTTGGGGCAGTAATAAGTATGTGGGCTGCTGCTATATCATGGAGTCATTGGATATTACATATTAAACGTTTAGGTTATATTACATGGTTAAGCCGTTTTTACTTTATCAAAACTGGTATCGAAAAGATTCCAGTTGCATTGCCTTCATACAGTAAATTTAAAGAGAAGGATATATTTGTCGTTAATGGTTTGATTTTTTCAATTTATTTAGCTATTAGTTTTGCATTTGTTTTACTGCTACTATTTTTCTTTATAGCTACCGTATTTGAAATTAAACTTGAGATTTGTAATAAATATCTGGCTAGCATTCCCATAATCTTCTTACTCATTTTTATATTTCTAATTTATTATATACATAAATTCACCCGAAATAAAATGGAGAATTTAAGAGAAAATTATCTTAAATATTTAGAGCAGATTAAATAATAAAACTTTGCTAACAAGGGCTTTCTGCAATGGTGCCTGGCTTAGTAGACAGGTAAGTTATGGACAGAAACTACAGCACTTTTGAGATAAGGCAGGGAAGCCGCACAACAGAAAGTCCGGGAACGTTAGCAACCATTTTATAGCACTGTGTAACTTTGAATTAAGAAAACATTTATGCAATGGAAGACAAAGCAAAATACGTAGAAGAAGCTAAGTATAAACATTTGTACCTTGAACGAGCAGAACGAACGCATAACAGCACATTTGCAAAAGGCTTGCTATCGTGCTTACAGACAGTTTTTACGTTTACCGGAAGTTCAGTTCTCCAAATGAGCATTTTTGCTGAAAAGCCCACCCATAACAAATCTTCAAAAGGTTAACCAAACGAAAAGTAACTTGCAAATTAGGTGAATAATTTTAGGTCATTAAAGATAATTTGTTGAGATATTTCGTAAATTTCTCACTGTCTTTGTAAATGCTGTTACGGAATCTAAAAAGAATCATAAAGAAATTTCCTGTGAGTGTTCCGGGGCAATATGAATTTCTTAACTTTGTAGTAAAATACAGTAAAAAATTTAATTATTGAATATATGCTGGCACAGACACTTGAACAAGATTTTAAAATAGATACAATTGATAATGCTATAGTTGTTTTAATTCCTTCGCAAATTTCAATTAATGAGAAGTTTGTTCAAAGATTGTGGTTCGAATTATTAGTTCAAAAATGGAAAAATGAAACAAAATATTATTCATTTTCCAAAGAAATTCACAATTCAGAATACTATCAGGCAATAATAAAATTAGGTAAGAATGTTCTCCCATTTATATTTGCAGAATTACAAAAAGAACCAGGCCATTGGTTTAATGCGTTAAAACAAATAACAAATGAAAATCCCGTAAGGGAGAATAGTAAAGGCAATATTCAATCAATGACAAATGACTGGTTATCATGGGCAAAGATACACGAAATTATTTAACTGAAAAAAGTTTTCCAAACTCCTTCAAAGAACCATTTGAAATAACAAGTCCTAAAACATCAGAATATAATTGCCTTGCTTGGGCCTTGGATGATAATACAAAATGGTATGAAAGCGATGATGATTATTATTGGTTTAATGGAATTGCAAGAAATAACACTCTTAACACAATTCAAGCGATTTTTGAAAATTTGGGTTTTCAGCGAACAGATAACATTGAATTTCAATTAGGTATCGAACGGATTGCATTGTTTTCAAAGGATAACGATGAATGTTTACATTTAGCTAGTCAAATTGACAACGATAAATGGACAAGTAAATTAGGCAGTTCGTACGATGTAATTCATTCCTTAAAAAGTATTGAAAACGGGATTTATGGCAAAGCAGTAGTATTTTTAGAACGAAGTAATACGTTACCCCAATTTGCAGTTATTCCGAATGAATGATTTGTTGATCAATAAATTGGCTATCATCGATTTTCGATTTGTAAAACGGATTTTTTCTTTATGAAGGGAAAGTATTTGAATTTTAAAGATTATGGCGTAGTACATATTGTTTACTAATTAATCGCCTCATACCTTTGTGAAAAATATTCAAAGATTAATGAGCGAATAACATATCAAGAAAATCTGGAATCATCCAACTTTATTCCGGTTGGCATCGAAAGCCCCATCAGTAACATGAAACAAACAGAAAGTGTCTTGAACTCACCTATCTTAACTTTGTCCGCATTTCGGTTTATGTAGGGTAGGAGCTAAATCTGATTGACTAAATTACTATCAATGTAAAGCTTAGCCAATATACATGATTCTGTCCTTCCTTGACTGGTTTCCTTGAGCTAAGGAAGAAATGGAGTACTTCGTAGGAAGTTTGTCGGCTAAAATCCGATCTGCGTGTATTTGCGAACGGTTATTACGAAATATCCTATTAAGGCAAACAATCCATAAACAACAATTTCTTTGCAGAAGCTACAATAATAATTTTGGTGGTTTTTAATTTATTGTTCGCAGCATATTGCATCAGTTGAGCGGTGGCAGTTTTTACAGCCAGACTTAG
>CAIXTV010000117.1 GCA_903922465.1 uncultured bacterium | reverse complement strand
TTCTTTAATTTTGAAATATATACGCATGTTTTTCTGATGGAAATGATAAAGATGAATAGACCCTTTAATTCCTATATTATTTGTTTATTGTTTTAAATATGAATAAGATAGAAAAATATAAATATGTATTTCAACTTTTGGATATAGTAAATATAGACGAAGGTTTTATTCGGCAAGCCAATTGTTATAGCCCATTTTAGATGCGACAAATTGATGCCTATAATGAAATTGATTTGACTGGATGATAAGTCTATATTAAGGATAAGACAATTTAAAAAATGAAAAAATGAAATCAACTAAAAGAATTGCAGTAATTGTCGGTCTATTATTTCTGGTATCGACATTAACGTTTATGATAGGGAGTAACCAGATACAATCTTTTTTAATTGATGTATCTCAAAATAAATCCCCATTATTTCTGGGTGTTATTCTTGAAATTATTTGTGGAGTTGCTGTTGTTGGCATTGGAGTTTTGATGTTTCCGATTTTAAAACTGTTTAAAAAAAGACTAGCACTTGGATATGTTATATTCAGAATTATTGAGTGCACAATTATAATTGTTGGCGGAATCTACCTATTATCATTATTAGAATTTATGTGGAAATACGAAATGATAATTTTTGTTTTCACTGCTCTGGGAGGACTTATGTTTTCTTATTTATTATATCTGTCAAAACTTGTTCCGCGATATTTGTCTGGACTTGGAATAATAGGGTACTTAATGTTATTTCTTGGAGTTGTGTTGGATATGTTTAGCATTTTTAATATTAATGATGGTGAAGGTATGCTTTTATACCTTCCAGGAGGTTTATTTGAATTATTTCTTCCAATATGGCTTTTTATTAAAGGTTTTAATTCATCAGCAATCGTCTCTGTATATGACAGAATAGAGAACAATATTAAAAAGTAATGATATTTTGACAGTACAAACAATTGAAAATTAAGAAAAACGGCTATAACATCGTGTATAAGTAATGGCGGGCTTTGTAGCGTATTCGAGCGTTCTATCTCGCACCAACCTCAGTGTAACTTGATAGGAAAATGCCCCATAATCCGCCACTACTCATACACGTAACCGTTATGCTAAAAAAATAAGGTTAAATGCAAGCAGGTATATTTATTTCTATTAAGGTTTAAAAACAAAAGAAGGTTGCTATTAGAATATACCACATCATACAATATAATTGAAATTAAAATAAAAACCTTCTACTTAATTCCTTAAACCTTAATAGAAATCACAAATACATCACCCTCTCCAAGCTGTTAACCTTCTCTAAAGTAGGATGAAATTAATTGCATCATCTTTATCATTTTAAAACACAATATCATGGAAATATTTTGTACTTTTGATAAATAAATACTGCAGGTCAAAACAATAAAAAACCAAATGGATGTAACCGATAAAAAATATTATTCAGCATATAATCAAAGCATTGGTTCAGGAATTAAGCAGTCGATACAAAATTTTGATTTCGAAAAAATAAATGGAAGGCTGACTTACAATATTCAGGCTTCTGCTGTGTATTCATCAAACATTGAAGGAAATACCATAGACCTCAATTCATTTATGAACTATAAGATGCAAAATGAGTTAAAAAAGCCACAAAAAGAAATTCAGGAAATCGAAAATTTGATTGCGGCTTATGAGTATGCTCAAAACAATGCACTTACAGAAGCTGCACTTTTACATTGTCATAAAATATTTTCAAAAACCTTGGTGAGCACCTCAAACCGTGGAAAATACAGAAAAGAACCGGTAGGAGTTTTTGGTCGCGAAGGTTTAGTATATCTGGCAATTGAAGCAGAAAATATAGAAAAACGAATACAGGAATTATTTTGTGATATAGATGAATTGCTTAAGAATGTGAGCCTACAAGAGGAAGAAGTATTTTATCATGCATCGCTGATACATTTGGTTTTTGCTCATATTCATCCTTTCAGAGATGGCAATGGCAGAGCAGCACGACTCATCGAAAAATGGTTCGTAGCGCAAAAGCTGGGCCCAATGTTTTGGAATCTCCCTTCAGAAAAATACTATAAAGACCATCAGGCAGAGTATTATGAGAATATTAATCTTGGAGTAAATTATTATGAATTGAATTACGACAAATGTATTCCTTTTCTGATAATGCTTCCGGCGTGTTTAGATAGATGATTAATGTTTCATTTCAATAATAGCCAGTTCGCTCCATTTTCAAATTATTTTTGTAGCATTTGCTGATTTTGAAAAGTTCAATAGAAAAATATAATCCCGACTTTAGTAATAACAAGTTTTAAAAGAAAATGATTTGTGAAAAAGAAAATACTCAAAAATAGTCTCATAATAACACTAATCTTCTTTGTAAGGATAGGCTTTTGTCAAAATCCCTTAATCTCTCATATTTTTGCAGCCGACCCTTCGGCACACGTTTGGAAAACAGATACCAACACCTTATGGCTATATACTTCTCATGATGTTCCCGGCACCAATCATCATGCAACCATGTTCGACTATCATGTTTTTTCTACTAAAGATTTGATAAACTGGATTGATTATGGCAGAGTGCTATCCGTTGATGATGTTAAATGGGGCGTAAGCTATGCTTGGGCACCGGATGCTGCTTACAGAAATGGAAAGTACTATCTGGTATTTTGCATGTTTGAAAAAATTACCGGAAAGTATAGAACAGGATTAGCTGTCAGCAATCTACCTCAAGGTCCTTTTACGGATATAGGATTCATAAAAGGAGTTGATTTGGGTCAGGATCCATGCCTTTTTATCGACGATGACAATACGCCTTATCTCTATTGGGGAGCAGGCGGACATTGCTATGCAGCTCAATTAAGCAATAACCTGAAATCAATTATTAAAAAAACGCTTGTTGAACTAACAGCTCAACTTACCGATGTTTTTGAGGGACCCTGGTTGCATAAATACAACAATAAATATTATTTGTCTTATCCGGGTTTACCCGAACATAAATGGCCCGAAGAAATGTATTATGCCGTTTCCGACAAACCTTTGGGTCCCTATAAAGCTATGGGGAAATATATTTCATTATTTAAGGGTTCTTCGGGGACTAATCATGGATCAATAGCCAAATATAAAAACGATTGGATTGCATTTTACCACAGCACCTGGCTTTCGGGTGGTAAAAGTGAGGTGCGTAATCTAATGGCAAACTATCTCTACTATGATGAAAATGGGACAATAAAACCTGTAATTCCCGATACATTAGGACTATCGAAAGGGAAACCGACGAAATGCATTATTTTGTTGGAAGCAGAAAATGCAAAGAAAGCCGGTGGTAAAATGGAAGGGACAAGAGTGGAATCAAAATTTGGTGGCTATTCAGGAAGTGGATATGTGACAGGTTTCGATGTAAGACCCGACTACATTGAGGTTTTGGTGCAAGTAGCGAAAGATATGGAAGCAGATTTGAAAATAAAATTATGTGCCGATGCTGATTTTTATGCAGATATTCTGGTGGGTGTTACCATGTTAGCGGGATGGGAAGGCTTAAAGATTAATAAAACGGATGGATGGAAAGAAGTTGATTTTGGAAAAGTAAAACTGCAAGCCGGGGACAATAGAATTCGGTTTACCTCTCATAATTATGATGTTAAAATTGATTATTTTAAGATAGAACCCATTAATGACCAGCCCTAAATTAAGTCCTCCAAACTTGAAGTACTTCAGGCACTTTTTTAAATTAAATTTTAATCCTGAAAATAAATGTCAGAATAAAAAATAATTTCTACTTTTGTAGAACCATGATTATGAACACAGATATCACAAATATTATTATTAATGAGTTGCGGGAATATAATCCTGAAATGATTGGCATATTTGGTTCTTATGCACGAAACGAAAACCATGGAGCCAGTGATATTGATATTTTGGTAAAATTCAAATCAACGCTTTCCCTTTTACAATTAGTTCATGTTGAAAGATTAATATCAGAAAAACTCGGCATCAAAGTCGACCTTCTAACTGTAGGTGCCATAAAGAATAAAATAATAAAAGACAGCATCGAAAAGGATCTTCAAATTATTTATCAATAATGAAAAACGATTAGTTATCAATTGCATTTGACTATTAATTTAATACAAAAACCTTTAAATTAGCAGCCCTAACTTTATGTCCTCCAAACCCGAAGTACTTTAGGCACTTTTTCTCTATCTTTGCAGCCTAATTCTAATACAATGGATGCAAACAATCGAAAACCGGCAAGATATACCGTAACTTCCGCATTACCTTATGCTAACGGACCAGTACATATTGGTCATTTGGCAGGAGTGTATGTTCCGGCTGATATATTTGTCCGCTTCCTCCGCCTGAAAGGAGAAGAGGTTTTATTTATAGGTGGCTCCGACGAACATGGAGTTCCCATCACCATAAAAGCCAAACAAGAAGGCGTTTCGCCTCAGGATATAGTGGATAAATATCACAACATCATCGAAAAATCATTTAAAGAATTTGGCATTTCTTTCGATATATATTCACGCACCTCTCGCCCCATTCATCATCAAACTGCATCGGAATTCTTCAAAAAACTCTACGATAAAGGCGATTTCATTGAAAAAACTTCCGAACAATTGTATGACGAAGCCAACAATCAGTTTCTTGCCGATCGATATGTCACCGGAACCTGCCCCCATTGTGGCAACGAAAGTGCCTATGGCGATCAGTGTGAAAAGTGCGGTACTTCTTTAAATGCAACCGATTTAATCAATCCTAAATCAGCCTTAAGCGGAAATGTTCCCGTTTTAAAACTCACCAAACATTGGTTTTTGCCTTTAGATACCTACGAAAGCTTTCTTCGTAAATGGATAACCGAAGATCATAAAAGCGATTGGAAAGTAAACGTATTGGGACAATGTAAATCGTGGTTAGATCAGGGTTTGCAACCCAGAGCCGTCACCCGCGACCTGGATTGGGGTGTAAAACTTCCTATTGACAATACTGATGGAAAAGTGCTCTATGTTTGGTTCGATGCACCTATCGGATATATCTCCGCCACCCGCGAATGGGCGCAACAACACAACACCGACTGGGAACCCTGGTGGAAAGACAGCAACACCGAACTGATACATTTCATTGGAAAAGATAACATAGTGTTCCATTGCATCATTTTCCCAGCCATGCTGAAAGCCGAAGGGACTTATATTCTTCCGCAGAATGTGCCTGCAAATGAGTTTTTAAATCTTGAAGGCGATAAAATTTCCACTTCGCGCAACTGGGCAGTTTGGTTAAACGAATATTTGCTTGATTTCCCTGATAAACAGGATGTGTTGCGCTATGTCTTGTGTAGCATTGCCCCCGAAACCAAAGACAATGACTTCACCTGGAAAGATTTTCAACAACGCAACAACAGCGAATTGGTTGCCATTTTAGGTAATTTTGTAAACCGTGCTTTTGTGCTGACCGATAAATATTATCAGGGTATTGTTCCACAGCCCAATCAGTATACTGAATATGATGAAGAGGTAAGAAATGAGATTGCAGCCTTCCCCGAAAGGATAGAAAGTGCCTTGCGTAAATACCGTTTCCGTGAGGCTTTAAGCGAAATGATGAACCTTGCCCGTTTGGGAAATAAATATCTTGCCGACAGCGAACCCTGGAAACTGTATAAAACCGATGAAGAAAGGGTGAAAACCATACTGAATATCGCCCTTCAGATTGTTGCCAATCTTGCCATAGTTTCGCAACCCTTTTTACCTTTCACCGCAGCCAAACTCTTTAATATATTGAATATGGATGCCTGTAGTTGGGATAAAGCCGGAAATGCAGACGTATTGCCTGCCGGGCTTCAACTCAACAAATCCTTCCTCTTGTTCGACCTTATTACCGACGAAGAAATCGAAAAGCAAGTTGTTAAACTTAAAAGCATGAATTCCATAGCATCAACAACACCCGTACAAGCAGCGAAAAGCAATATAAGCTTTGATGAATTCAGTAAAATGGATATTCGTATTGGAACTATATTAGAAGCAGAAAAAGTTCCTAAGACCAAGAAACTCCTCAAGCTTTCAATTGATACCGGTGTCGACAAACGCACGGTGGTTTCAGGTATAGCCGAATATTATCAACCCGAAGATATCATAGGGAAGAAAGTAAACATTCTCATCAATCTCGAGCCCCGTGAGATAAAAGGTATCTTATCGCAAGGCATGATATTGATGGCAGAAGACACTCAGGGCAAACTTTGCTTTGTAAGTCCTGTGGAAGATTTTGAGAATGGGAGTACGATAAAGTAAACACAAAGAATAGTTTTTAGGAACATTCTTCAGGAATTTTAAGTCGCTTATTTTTACTCTAGAATAAAATATTATCAATGCTTTCGCTGAAAAGAGAATTGTAATTTGTAAGTGTCATAAACGAATTTTTAGAAAGATTTTAATAGTCTCGTAAAGAAATTGTAATTTTACCCTATGAAGTGTATAAGAATCTATTGGGTATTTCTACTGATGGTATTGATTTCCTCCTGCCATAAAGAGGGCGATACCTCGTCGCCTTTGGTCGAGTTTTATACTCCTGCAGCCAATTCGTCCTACTCTGTGTTGGATACCATAATGGTCAACATTAGGGTTACCGATAATGTAATGGTTCAATGGGTAAAGTTGAGTGTGGTGAACAGCAACCATATTACGGCTTTGCATGAAATTAGTTTTCAGCCTAACACAGCCGATTTTAACCTTAATATGCCTTATGTTATTGATGATATCTATTTGAACAGCGGAACCTATTATATTTGTGTAATGGCTTCTGATGGACAGAACCAAACCACTTCTTATCGTCAAATTTATATCAGTGGAATTCCCCGAAAACTTACAGGAATCATAGCCATTACCAAAAATCAAACCCTATCGAAAATAATTCGGGTCGACAGTTTACTTATGCAGCATAATTTATCGACCTCAACTACCGATATAGCTTATAGTGAATTAGATTCGCGCAATCAGTTATTGTTTATGAGTGGGAAATATACCCTTCCACTTACAGCCTTTAATTTAAACACCCTCCAAAGCAATTGGTCAATTTTAAATCAGGCCACTCCACCTTTTCCCTATTTCGAAAATCTAAATTTTGCTTCTAATTCCGTGTTGTATGTGTGTTTTAATAATGGTAATCTTAGAGGTTATATATCAACTGGCTCAACAGTTTTCTCTACTAATGCCGATATGAATTGGATTCCTACAACCACTTGTCTTCAAAACCTATTTCTCCTTTGTGATAAAAAGAATTTATCGGGCCAGCAACATCAGATGTATGTGTATTTCTCAATGACAGGCTATCTGCTTCAACAAATATCATTAAATGATTTTGCTACTATGGAAATGGTGTCAAAAAACTCCTCTTCTGTTTACCTTATAGGAAATCTGAATGGGGTTGGAACAATAAAACTGTATAGTGTTAGTAACAATTCAACAGCAAATGTAAACACAAGTATGCTGCAAGCATTTACTTCTGTTAAGCAATTAGATAGTCAATACATTCTGATTTCCAGCAACTCAAATATATATATATTTGATATGATTAATGAAGTTCTTTCTCCGTTATTTCCAGGCATATCTGCAACACAAATTCAGGTTGATGATATTACCAATCAGATATATCTGGCTCACCAAAATACTATCAAAATATATTCATGGCCTGCCCTTTCATTTCAAAATGAAATAAGTTTTACCGACACAGTATCAAGTTTTCACTTGCTTTACAATAAGTAAAAACCAAGACCCTTTTCCCAAATAGCAGAAATGCAAACAAAAACTAATAGCGTGCTACAACAACTCCCCAAACTAATCATTACTGAAGATGGTTCAACTACCCTTGAACAATCTCAACATAACGAAACTTATCATTCCATTCATGGCGCTATGAATGAATCTAAGCACATCTTTATTAATTCTGGCCTGAGAGCCTTCCATGCGAATCAGGAGCAAATTAACATCCTTGAAATAGGTTTTGGGACAGGATTGAATGCTTTGCTCAGTATAATCTACTCAATAGCCGAAGAGGTAAAAATACATTATGTGAGTATTGAGCCTTTTCCTGTAAGCCTGTTAACGGTTGGCGAACTCAATTATCCAGAAATGATAGGAGGAAATGCAGAAGAACTTTTCTTAAGCCTTCACGAATCTTTGTGGAATCAGCCTATTTTTGTGCATGATATGTTTATTCTTAATAAAATTCTCTCAGGCGTACAGGAAGTAGAACTAAGCCAAAATGCTTTTGATGTTGTGTATTTCGATGCATTTAGCCCAGAGGTACAACCTGAAATGTGGACTACGGAGGTTTTCAATAAAATATTTATGGCTATGAAATCCAACGGAGTGCTGGTAACTTATTCAGCCAAAGGACAAGTAAAAAGAAATTTGAAAGAATGTGGATTTATTATAGAATCAATCCCCGGACCCAAAGGAAAAAGGGAAATTACAAGGGCAAGGAAGCCATAATTTGTTATACAATTTCACTTTTCTAATCCTTAATAGGCAGCCCATTTTTTGAAAATAAACATCATCTTAAAGTTTATGGTATTTGGAGCAATGCCAAATGCTTCCTTGTTAAATATCGGCAAATTGTAACCATAGGTTAGAGAAAACATCAAGCTGAAATCATTATTATTTTTACGGATGTAGGTAAAAGGAAAAGCAAAACCTATTTCGGGACGGGTAAAGAACACCCCTTTTTCTTTTCCGGCAAGAAGTTGAATGCTGGCGCCATAGACAAGAGGTGTTATTTTTAACTTACGAAAATGATTATACAGCATTCCGATTTCTCCACCAAACAAATTCTCTTTTGCTGGTCGAAAGGATACCGAAAAAGATTTAAACGAAAATAATTTATTCACAGGATCATAAGTCGAATGCCCGTATCCTAAGTTTATTACAATGTTTTTTGCCACATCATAATTCACACCTAATGATAAGCCTTTTCTTACTCTTTGAGATTTAGTAATCGAACTAGAAAACAAGCCTCCTCCTTTGTGAACTCTGTTTTGTGCATTGAGAAACGTAAAAGAAAACAAATAAATGAGAATGAAAAGTGATATTCTTTTTTGCTCTAAAATCAATTTTATAAAATTATAGCTCATGGAAAGAACTAATTGCTCAACTCTTTATAGGCCAACCATGCCATAAATCCTATTCCGGTCTCCAAACAACTTTCATCAACATTAAAAGTTGATGAGTGCAGATTGGTTATAGGTTTATCTTTAATTGCGGAACCTAAACGATAAAAACAACCCGGAAGTATTTGAGAATAATAAGCAAAGTCTTCAGCAGTCATGCGGATTTCTAAATCAACAACATTGTTTTCACCTAAAAATTCCACTGCGTATGACTTCACATTACGGGTCAATTCAATGTCGTTTACTAAGAAAGGGTAGCCTTTATCAATAAAAACCTCAGCACTTCCTCCCATGCTTTCAGCTATCTTCTCGGCTATATTGGTGATTTTCTTGTGTGCATCGGCCCTCCATTCCTCGCTATATGTTCTGAAGGTTCCTTCAATTAAAACTGAGTCAGGGATAATGTTAGTTCGGCCATTTCCACTTATTTTACCAAATGATAAAACGGTAGGTGTTCCGGGATTAGCGAAACGACTCACTACTTGCTGCAAAGCAATCACCACATGCGAAGCAATGACAATAGGATCAATGTTAAGTTCGGGTGTTGCAGCATGACCCCCTTTTCCATTAATTGTAATAAATACCTCATCGGTCGAAGCCATGTATTTTCCGGGTTTTAGTCCAATTTTTCCGGCTTCTAATGTGGGTAAAACATGCTGTCCAAATATGTGTAATGGCTTTGGGTTTTCAAGTACTCCTTCTTTTATCATGACTGAAGCTCCACCTGGATACTTTTCTTCAGAAGGTTGAAAAATAAGTTTAACAGCACCTTGTAAATGGGGTTCAAGTTTTTTCAAAATATAGGCAACACCCAACAAAGAAGCCATATGTACATCATGCCCACAAGCATGCATTACTCCATGATTGGTTGATACATAATCTAAATTACAATTTTCATTTAATGGAAGTGCATCCATATCCGAGCGAAGGGCAATAGTTTTTATATGAGCTTTTTCAGGATTAATAATTGCCACAATTCCGGTTTTAGCAATTCCTTGCTGAAACGAAACATTCATTTCATTAAGTTTTTTGGCAATAAATGCGGAGGTTTTAAATTCTTCGAAAGCCAACTCGGGAATCGAATGTAAATGCCTTCTTATTTCAATAGCCTCATGATAAAAATCATTTGCCATTTGTTTTATTTCCTGAAGTATATTGGGATTGTTTTGCATAATTTAGGCTGTATTAAATTAGATATATCAGGTGAGAATTTATTCAAAAAAAAGTTGTTTTTCATATAGGTTCTTATAAACACCCTCCTGTTGTATAAGTTCCTGATGATTTCCGGTTTGAACGATATTCCCATTCTCAAGAACCATTATCTCATCGGCATTAATGATGGTACTTAATCGATGGGCAATTATAATAGAAGTGCGGTTTTTCATCAGTTCTGAGATAGCATCCTGAACCAATTTTTCGCTTTCATTATCAAGAGATGAAGTAGCTTCGTCCAATATTAGTATGGAAGGGTTACGCAGAACAGCACGAGCAATGCTGAGCCTTTGTTTTTGTCCCCCAGAAAGCTTAACTCCATTATCGCCTATTATGGTTTGATAGCCTTCGGGCATTTGCATAATGAATTCATGTGCATTTGCAATGCGGGTAGCATCTTCAACTTCCTTATGGCTATAATGTGTTGCCCCAAATGAGATATTACTATATACTGTATCGTTAAATAAAATATTTTCCTGAGAAACAATGGCCATTAACCCTCTAACATCTGAAATCACCATATCTCTAACATCAAGCCCATCAATAGTAACTTCTCCATCAGTGCAATCATAAAAACGGGGTAAAAGATTGGTGAGAGTTGTTTTTCCAGAACCTGAATTTCCGACAATAGCAAGAGATTTTCCTTTCAATAATTCAAAGTTGATATTCTTTAATACCAAATGGTCATCATATCCAAAGCTTACATTTTTAAATTCGATGTGTTTATTAAACTCTTTCTTTTGAACAGCATCGGTTTTTTCAACTATTATTTCTTCAGCATCAATAATTTCAAATACCCTTCGGGCCGATACATTTCCTTTTTGAATTGAAAATACAGCATTAATAAATGCCTGAACAGGAGGAATTAAACGCGCAAAAACAGTTACAAAAACAATTAGTAAGTCAGCAGTAATCCAACCCTCAGACTTAATAACCATTGACCCTCCAATCCAAATTACAATTACTAAAACTACTACTCCTAAAAACTCAGTTAATGGGGCAGACAAATCTGTACGACGAAAGACAGTGTTTATGATGCGGGTATATAATGTGTTATTCTTTCGGAATCGCTCAATACTACTATCAATTGCATTAAAAGCCTTAATAATGCGTATTCCTGTGATACTTTCCTCAACGAAAGCATACAATGAACCCATTTTTTCTTGTCCCCGAACTGCGCTTTTTTTAAGATTCTTTGCTATTCGTGCAATTAGAAATCCACTAATCGGTATAAGAAGTAATACAAATAAAGTGAGAGAATAACTGATAAATAATAGGGTTGCAATAAACAAAATAATAAGAAAAGGTTCTCTGAAGACCATTTGTAATGAACTCATCACCGACCATTCAATTTCTTGAACATCATTACTAATACGTGAAACGATATCGCCTTTTTTATGAGTTTTAAAATAAGAAAGAGGTAGAATCAGTATGTGAGAATAAATATGATTGCGAATATCTCTAACCACATTGTTGCGAAGGGGTGCCATGAAAAACAAGCCCATGTATCGACACAGATTAGATAATAGCGAAAAAACTAAAAATATCAGTGAAATAAAAAGTAAGGCTTCTAGTGAACCTTGAGTATTTACTATTTTTCCAATCAGATAATATAAATAGTCTTTTATAGAATAAATATTTAAGATTAAGACAGGGGCAATGCTTGCAGCCTTTGTCATTCCAAAAAGAATTTGCAGAAAAGGAGCTAATAAGGTAAGTGAAATCAATGAAAATACTGCGTATAATGCATTAAACAAAAGATTCAATACAATATAAATCCAATAAGGCTTTACGTATCGAAGTATGCGAAAAAAGGTTTTCAATCTTTAGACTATTAATTTATGAATTTAAGACTTCTTCAAATAGAGAAAGATTCAAACTGAAGGATTTCTCAGGCAAAATATCTTTCATGGCAATAATATAGTTTTCTTTCTTTAAGGAAGGTATTAAATTATATTTTAGCAGTGAGGCTAACACCACTATATTTTGCATAATTGAATCGGGTAAATTGTCTTTGAATACTTTGTAAAGTTTTATATTTCTAGACTCACATTCTTTTTCAATAACATCTATTGAAACTGCTTCTGACAATCCCAAACGAACAGGGAGAGGTTGCCAAACAGCATCGTAACATAGTAAAGTCCCTTTATCAATAAGATACTCATTGCATCCTCTTAGGGCTTCATGTAATTCAAGACCAATGACCAATTGGGCGCAATTCCTCATTATCATGGGTGAATATGCTTTATCTCCTAATCTGATGAAAGAGCTCACACTTCCTCCTCTTTGTGCCAAACCATGAGTATCTGCGCCATGAACAGCTATTCCTGCGGCATCAGCAGCACGGGCAATTACTTCGCTTACTAATCCTATGCCCTGTCCACCCACACCGATTAAAAATATATTAAATGGATTTTCCATTATTCTCTCTCCTTTATTTTTCCTTTTTTAACTTAATGGCTTTGGATTCGCATGTTTGTATGCAAGAACCATCCCCAATACATAAATCTTCATGAACCCACACTTTTTTACCCTTTTCTGTTTGAAATGAAGGACAAGCAAAGGAGGAAATACATGTTAGTAAGAGATCACAATTTTCCTGAAGAATATTAATTTTATTGTTTTTGTAAGTTTCTCCTCGTTTTTGCTCTTTGGTTTTCTTGAGCATACAAGGGTGCTCGGCGATGATAACACTCAAACCCTCTTCATTAATAGACGCCTCTAGATGTTCGGCATATTTCGATTGATTATAGGCGCCAGTTTCTCTTATGTTTTTAACACCTAAACCTTCCAAAACTTGCCTTATGGTTATAGCTGAAGTTTCTCCATTGAAATTCTTACCACTGCCTGGATGATCCTGATGTCCTGTCATTCCGGTGGTTCCATTAGGAAGCACCACAAGGGTAACATTGTGTTTATTAAACAAGGCATTTACTATTCCCGGAATTCCGGCATGAAAGAAGGTTGAGTCGCCAAGAAAAGCCACTACTTTTCTTTCGGTATTAAAAAGTGAAAAGCCGCAGGCTGTTGCTGTTGAATGACCCATCGAAAGGAGTATCTGTCCAACATTATGAGGAGGAAGATAACCCAAGGTATGGCAACCAATGTCAGCAACGGTAATATCATTTTCGGAAAGTACTTTTCGGGTGGCAGTAAAAACAGGGCGATGTCCACAACCCGGACACAATTGAGGTGGACGGGGAGGAGAAATATGGGTAGATTGCTTCACAAATATTTTTTCTGGCAAGAGGTTTGCCCAGGTTCGCTGTAATATATCATATACTTTATCCGGGGTGTATTCCCCCATCCAATCATCTATTGATGACTTTCCAATTAGCTTGCATTGTATATTCCTATCATAGCAAAGGCTTTTAATTTCTTTCTCAAGAATATCATCCAATTCTTCTAATATTTTCACCTCTTTATGAGTAGAAAGAAATTCAGCAAGGGTGTCGATAGGTAAAGGATAGGTAATACCCAATTTTAAAATATCGGGAGGATGAGCACAAGTAGAAAGCACATCCATCAAAGATAAGAATGTTGCACCGGAAGTGATAATTCCTTTTTCAGGGGAGTTATTATTAATAATATGCTGCAAAAATGAAGCATTTTTGATAGCAGAAGAAAAGCTATTTAGTTTTTCGAGGGCTTTGCGTTTCATTTCCAAAGCCAAAGTAGTGATGGGAATTAGAGGTGTTTTCCCTTTTTCAAAACGAGGAGTGGTATCGTGGGGTTTGTTGTCCCACTTACCAAAGTTAACTTTTTCTTTTCCATGACAAACGTGAGTAGTCATACGAAATATGACTGGCATTTGAAGTTCACGGGAATATTGAACCGCTAATTTAAAATACTGATATGCTTCGGTGGGGGAGGCTGGTTCAAAAACGGGTATATAGGACATACGAGCATAATGTCGGTTATCTTGTTCGTTTTGAGAAGATAATGCTCCTGGGTCGTCGCCTAATACCACCACCATTCCTCCTTTAATATCAAAAAACCCTAGCTGAATAAAGCTATCGGCAGCTACATTTAAACCCACACTTTTAAAGAAAACACAAGAGGTGTGGCCATTCATGGCTGCTCCAAAGGCAAGTTCGGTAGCTACTTTTTCGTTTACTGAAAACTCAAAATAAAAAGGTCGTTGTTCGGCTGGGATACTTTGAATTGCATTGGCAATTTCGGGTGTTGGAGAACCAGGGTAAGAGGTTACCACACGAACTCCCGATTCCATCATTGCCCTAACAATAGCTGTATTTCCAATTACAACTTCCGAAAAAGAATCAGTTTGTAATAATATCTCGTTTAGTTTTTTCATAAAGCTCTTTTGGAATGAACAAATGTAGTTAAAACAATTAGACCAAAATCATATTTGCATTACTCTATTATCAGTTTAAAAAAATCAGATTTATCGGAAGTACTTACTTTCACAAAGTAAATGCCGTTTGAGATTTTGATATTAAACGATTTTTTATTCATGCCCGCGCTAATATTCCATTGAGTTTGATAAATGACTTTTCCACTTATATCGTAAAGCAATACATTAGTAATATCTTTACGTTCAGAATTTAATTCGATTGAAAACTGTCCGTGATTAGGATTGGGATATATTGTACAAATGGATTCTGTGCCACTGTATTTATTTACATTAACCGATTCGCAGGTTTTTTTTACTGCCCCATAGGCATTAATTTTTCCATTGCCCCAAAGGTAACTGCCCTGTGAAGGTAAAACCCCCGTAAAATTATCCGTAATGGCTGTTTCTTTTAGTATACCCATGACCAGAGAAGGGTTCAGGGCAGGATTTGCTTCGAGCATAAGGGCAATAATACCGGTAGTCATTGGAGAAGCCATTGAAGTTCCCATCATCATTGCATAACTATAGTTACGGCCATTTATAGGGCTTGTATAGGAGTTCACTACTTCAGAACGATTGGCTCCACCGGTATTATAGGTAGAGTCGTAGGAATTAATTCCAGAAGCAATAACAAGTCCTGGTGAAGCAATGTCGGGTTTAAGGGTGCTGTCGGCAGCGGGTCCATGGCTCGAAAAGGGGGCAAGGTTACCTTCGGCAACATAGCTACTATAAGAAATATTGCCTGCATCGACGTTGGTAAAGCCTATTTTTGAAGCATAAGCTGCTGCGGCTATTGCTGAATGTGAAGCAGCCATATCGCCAACAGTCATATCTCTGTTGCCAGATACACAGCCAATAATAGCGCCAGAGCTGAAAGATCCATAATAGCCTGTATAATCTTTTACGTATCCCATCCAAACATTAATGCTTCCATCACTACCCTTAATACTAATTTCAACTTTACTAGTAGATTTAGTATATAAATCAATGAAAATGCGTGGTTTTCCATTGAAATCGGATGCGGTGTTGGTGATGCTTACAAAGCAGGTGTCGCCATCAAATCCAACTACATTGAAGTTGTGAAGAGTTCCGTCGGGGCAGACAAACCCAGTGGTGTTTCCGGCAGTAGATATGGCATACATGGTGATTTTAGCGCAATAGGTTTTACCGGTTTCGCCCCATGCATCTATCCAAGTTTTCCGTTCACCACCTATAGAAGGGAAGCTGACGACGCTTCGGATTAAGGTATCTGTTGCGCTAAACTTTTTGTTGAGGTGAATGTTGTCGCCTCCGTTGTTTCCGGCGGCGCAAACAAATATTTTTCCAGCTCCAGTGAGCTGATCCAAAGCCTGACTAAACAATGATGTTCCATCGTGAGGGCCCATACTACAGCCCCAGCTAAGATTTACAACAGCCGGTTTTCCTACTGAAGCAGCATAATTAAATATATAATTTATTCCATCAATAATATTGCTCATTCCGGTAGTAGTCCATTGATCCTGATCGGGTTTTATTCCAACAAATACCAAATCGCTTTCGAAGGCCGAACCGTGGAATTTGTTGTTTGGGCTTCCTAAACCTGAACCGGCAGCAATTCCTGCAACATGTGTTCCGTGTGAAAACAAATCCACATCGAAGCCATCGTTAAAAAGACTTGCCGAATCGGAAATTTCGTTTCCATAGCTATATCCCAAAGGAGGATTTCCGCTTGTTTTTTGCTCCCATACTTTCTTCAGGCGGAATTTTGTGCCAGAAGTGTCGAGAAGGGTAGGGTGAGAATAATCGAAACCTGCGTCGATGATACCTACTACAACATTTTTTCCTGTAAAAGCCTGAGGAAGATTAATGCCCTGATGAACAGAATCTACTCTGGTGTCGGAGCGGGCACTATCCATGGTCATAAAAACAGGTTCATCGAGTTGGAGATATTCTATCCCCTGAGTGCTTAATAAATCGCTGAGGTTTTCGACCGGAATTTGAATGGTTATGATGTTTCCTGCTTTGGTCCCTATGAGTATGCCCAATTCGGAGAAGGCTTTCGTGTGGCTTGTTCCATCCACTTTAACCATGGCGCTCAGATAGAGTTTCCCCGAAATGTTTTTATATACATACTCATTTGAAATAAAGGCTTTGCCATTTAACTGTTGAGATTTATGGATATATTGGAGGGTTTGTGGTGAGCATTTGGCTTGCTTTTCGTTGGCTTGCTGAGCAAAAATGTTCAAGGGAAATAATAGCGCAAGAATAATAAAATAACTTCTGGAAATCATAAATTGAAATTAAGAATAAGATAGAAGTGAACTTTTAAAAGAGTAGCTCCACCA
>CAIXTV010000116.1 GCA_903922465.1 uncultured bacterium | reverse complement strand
GCCTACTACGGCCATAATCTGTGCCTCCCGTTCGGTACAATCTTTAATGATAGCGCGAACCTGGCCACGGCCGAGGTTTTTATGCGCCATTACCCGGCGATGCCCATCGATGATCTCATAGCCCTCAACAACCTGGCGCACAATGATGGGCTGCATCATTCCGCTGCTTTCGATACTGGCGGTTAGCTCATCCAATTGCTGTGCTGCCCTGGAATTATCGTTTTTTGTTGTTTCATTCAGAAATCTCCCCTGGTAAGGCGATTCCTTTAAATCTGATAATTTTATCAGGGCAACGCTTTCTTTGGGGTTTTCTTCGGTCATGGGGTTGGGTTTTGTCATTCGATGAGTGACTTTCCGTATTTATTTGAGATTTTCAATTTCAGTTTCGGATAATCCAGTTAAATCAGAAATGTCCTTTGCCTTCATTCCTTTCCTTAATGCTTGTCTTGCTACCTCGATCTTTCCTTCAATCTTTCCTTCGTCTCTTGCTGTTTCTAAAGAATTTTTTAAATCACGATAATATTTTAAACTATCTTCGTAAGAGCGTACCTGATCTGGTGTAAATTTGGCTATCTCTGCTGTCTCAAAAAGCTTCTCAAAAAGCTTTTCTTTAAATTTATCAGGAACCCTGTCTAATCTATTTAGATTTCTCAATACAAACAACCATTTGTCGTACCTGGTTTCTAATTCTTCAACAGTCTTATTAAATTTGGGCATCTCCAAATAAATAAATGTCAATTTATTGTAGAATACCTTGTTTGTCTCTGTATCGGCTAATTTTACATCGTATCTGAATTTTTTCGGTTCATTTTTGTCGGAATCAAATACAAAATCAAGTATCGCAATGGTGTAAACCGCTTTTAACTCATAATCCCAATCAGCGCGTTTAGCTTGCTCACGAATGGGAAATGTTGAATAATAAACTGTCCTGTCTTTAAAGAAATTTTGTTTTGATTTCTGAAGCTCAACAATAAATTTCTCTCCCTTTTCATTCTCGCAATATAAATCAAATATTGCCTTCCTGTCAACATCTGAATCCCCAAGTTGCTCTGTTTTCAGATATGTTAAATCTTTTATCTCGCCCTGCTCACCCTTAAGCAATTGGTTTAAAAAATCCAATAACAAATCCTTGTTTGGTTCTTCTCCGAAGAGCTTTTTGAATCCGTAATCGGTGAATGGGTTTATATATTTTTCTGTAAAATCAGTCATGCTGTTTTTCTTACAAATGTACTTAATCAATCAGAAATTTATTGTGTTGAAGCATATTTTAATGATGCCTCCTGAAACAAGAATTATTCCACCATCTTTTTGATTTATTTTTGGCATAAATTGCAATTTTAAATTTGTTAATGATTTGTATATTAACATGTTATATGTTATTCGGTCTTGACCGAACACCCCTTTACGGTGTATAGCTCCCATCCACATCGCCATTGCACAATCCTTTGACATTTAGGTTTGTATTGCCAGTTACCTGCACTTCGGGCTGTTCAAACCGCCAGTTACCAGTGGCAAAGCTTGTTTGAAGTCCCACAAAGCGTTTCATCGCCATCATGGCATCAATCGAGTTCACAATTCCATCTCCGTTAAGCTCAGCTGCCAATAGTCGCACTCCTGTTAGTACACTCATTCCCACAAAGTGCTTCATAATCGTAAGTGCATCCGTGGCATTTACTCCGCCCCAGGCATGT
>CAIXTV010000115.1 GCA_903922465.1 uncultured bacterium | reverse complement strand
TAACCCTTTACCCGACTTAAAACTTAAAACTTAAAACTCATAATTCATAACCCTTTACCCGACTTAAAACTTAAAACTTAAAACTTAAAACTCATAATTCATAACCCTTTACCCGACTTAAAACTTAAAACTTTACACTCATAACTCATAACTCCCCCCTAAAACATAACCATTAATCTTTAAAACTCCTTCCCTTCTCCCAAATGTAAAAATTCCTAATGGTATTATAAAAATAAATTATGTTAGTATAAAATAAAAATCCCCTAATTAAAGAGAAAATTATCCAAAAAGAAAAGCTTTTTCCACAAGTCAAAGCACTTTTCATGAAAAACTAAAGCAATTACCCAAAAAACAAAAACATTTAGCATAATTAGAAAAATATTTACCCTTATTAATCTTATAAATACCATTAGAATAATTTCCATTAATACAAAGAATTACTCCCCTAAACCAAAACCTAAATACCTTACCCCACTAAACACTTAAAATATAACACCAAAAACTTAGCAATTGACAATTGACAGTTGAAAATTGACAATTAAAACATAAAACTTTACCCGACTTAAAACTTAAAACTTAAAACTCATCACGACTTAGCAATTGACAATTGACAGTTGAAAATTGACAATGAATAATGAACAATTAAAACTTAAAACTTCACCCAACTTAACACTCATAACTCATAATTCATAATTCATAACCCTTTACCCGACTTAAAACTTAAAACTTAAAACTCATAATTCATAACCCTTTACCCGACTTAAAACTTAAAACTTTACCCGACTTAAAACTTAAAACTTAACACTCATAATTCATAACCCTTTACCCGACTTAAAACTTAAAACTTACCCCCTCCCCTATGTCCGAAATACTTATAAAAGCCGAACATGTATCGAAGAAATTCTGTCGCGACCTCAAGACCAGTTTATGGTATGGGGTTAAAGATTTGTCGGGAGAACTTTTGGGAAAGAAAAAGAAGGAAGTTCAAGATTTGCGTAACAAAGAATTTTGGTCGGTGAATGATATCAATTTTGAGGTGAAACGGGGAGAATGTCTGGGATTGATAGGCAGAAACGGGGCAGGAAAAAGCACCTTATTGAAAATGTTGAATGGTTTGATTAAACCCGACCGTGGTCGCATTGAAATGCATGGAAGAGTGGGTGCATTAATAGAATTAGGAGCAGGCTTTAATCCCATACTAACAGGCCGAGAAAATATTTATAATAACGCAGCCATATTGGGGTTCTCTAAAGCGGAAACACACGAACGATTAGATGCTATAATTGAATTCTCAGAACTTTCCGAATTTATTGACACACCCGTTCAATATTATAGCTCTGGCATGCGTGTACGATTAGGGTTTTCGGTGGCTGCACAATTGGAACCCGATATACTTTTGATTGATGAAGTCTTGGCTGTGGGCGATATGGGTTTTGTGTTGAAATGCTTCAATAAAATGGATGAGCTATTTCATAATACAGCCATGGTTTTTGTTTCCCACAGCATGCCACAAGTGTCGAGAATCTGCAGCGACATCATTGTAATGACCAATGGTGAACCTGTTTATCATTCAAATGATATTGCAGAAGGTATCAGTCACTATTATAATTTGTTTGACATGAAACCCGGGAATTTCATAGGGAATAGCGAAGCAGAGTTGGAACATATCCATCTAACTTCTGGGAATAAATCATCAGAAACTACCGAACATTTTGAAATTCATCATGGGGATGCCTTGGATGTACATATCACTGTTAGACTCAATAAACCTATGGTAAAACCTCGTCTCGGACTTATGTTTTATGATAAAGAGTCGCGAAACTTTGGAGAAGTCTTTAATTTCGATGATTATATCCTTATTGAACAAGCCGAAGGACATTTATCATTCGTTGCACGTTTTCAAAATATGCAATTCGGACAAGGGGTGTATTCAATTACCGTGGGTCTTACGGAATTTTCAGACGATACCCGAAAATCTGTATTTCGGATTCAATCTGCAATATACTTCACCGTTGTCAGTAAAAAACATGGCTGGGCTCCTATGCAGTTTGAACCTATATGGGAAAGACTTGAGAAATAAGTATTGAGCTAAAAACATTTAATAATGACTAACCCTAAAAAAAAGATATTTGTAACCCAACCTACCCTACCCCCTTTGGATGAGTTTATTCCTTATCTTGAAAAAATATGGGAAAACAAAATATTAACCAATGACGGTCCTTTTCATAAGCAATTAGAGGAAGAACTTTGCAATTATCTTGGGGTAAAACACATTTCCCTTTTCTGTAATGGCACCGTAGCCTTAATTACAGCTCTGCAAGCTTTAAAGATTACAGGAGAAGTAATTACAACACCCTATAGTTTTGTTGCAACAACACATGCCTTATGGTGGAATAATATCAAACCTGTTTTCGTAGATATCGAACCCGATTATTTCACCCTCGATCCAAGTAAAATTGAAGCAGCTATTACACCAAACACCACAGCAATATTACCAGTGCATGTATATGGCAATCCCTGTAATGTAGAAGCTATTCAAAAAATTGCCGACACTTATCATCTGAAAGTGATTTATGATGCTTGTCATACTTTTGGGGTAAACATGAAAGACATCCCCATCCTAAACTTTGGCGACCTTTCGGTGATGAGTTTTCATGCCACCAAAGTTTTCAATACTTTCGAAGGCGGTGCCATAGTGTGCCACGATGAAACGATGAAAAAACGCATTGACAATCTGAAAAACTTTGGCTTTGCGGGCGAAACCACCGTGGTGGCTCCGGGCATCAATGCCAAAATGAACGAAGTGCAAGCTGCTATGGGTTTGTTACAACTGAAAACCATAGATGCCTCTATTGAAAAACGCAAACACATTGCCGAACTATATCGAAAAGAATTATCAGGAATAAATGGCATAAGGTTTTTGGAAGACATTAAAGATGTGAAACATTGCTATTCCTATTTCCCCATTTTGATTGATAAAGAAAAACATGGCGCATCACGGGATGGGGTGTATGAAACACTAAAAGGAAATAACATCCATGGGAGACGCTATTTTTATCCTTTAATCAGTCAGTTCCCCACCTATAAAGGGCTGGAAAGTGCACAAGCAGGCAAAATGCCTATAGCAGAAAAAGTGACAGAGGAGGTGATTTGTTTGCCTATTTATCCTGAATTGGAAGTGGAAAGCATTATGAATATTTGCGAACTCATACAGAAAAACAATTAAAGATGGCAGATGACCAACCAAAATTCTCTTTTATAATTCCCTTATATAATGAATGTGAAATTTACTCTGAGTTAATCATTCGACTCAATAACTTAATTGACAAAATACAAGAGCCATGCGAGGTTGTATTAATAGATGATGGCAGCAAAGACATCACTTCATTATTGATGGAGGAAACTGCCTACGCTGACCCAAGATATCATTGCCTATTTTTATCAAGAAATTTCGGGCATCAATTTGCACTCAGTGCAGGGCTAGAGTTTGTCCGCGGTGAATTCATAATGGTTTTGGATGGTGATTTGCAAGATCCACCTGAACTCTTTTTTGAGTTTTATCAAAAGATTTCGGAAGGCTACGACGTGGTGTATGGTGTTCGAAAAAAAAGAAAAGAAGGTTTGATGAAAAGAGCTTCATATTTTCTCTTTTATAGAATCCTGAAAGGCATTTCTAATTATTCCATCCCTTTAGATTCGGGCGATTTTGCAATGATGACTCGCAGAGTAGCAAAATTAATAGTAAAAATGCCCGAACAAAGCAGGTTCATAAGAGGTATTCGCAGTTGGGTAGGATTTAAACAAATTGGATTGGAATACGAACGCCAGGCTCGCGGAGCAGGTGAAACCAAATACACATTCAAACATTTGCTGAAACTCGGCAGCGATGGTATTTTTAATTTTAGCACCTTTCCCATTAAACTTATTACGTATTTAGGATTTATTAGTGTCTTTTCATCTTTTATTTATTTTCTTTACACGATATATAGAAAACTCTATTACCATGATGTACCATCGGGATTTCCTGCTTTGGTGTTTTTAATTATTTTGTTTGGAGGCATACAACTCATATCCATTGGAATCATTGGCGAATATGTGCAACGGATTTTTTCTCAGGTTAAAAACAGACCTTTATATGTTGTTTCCAAAAGAGTGATGAACAGCAAAGACGTAACGGATGAATAATATTATAGAACTTTCGAAAGCGGAAAGTGTCCGTATGTACGAAGAGTGGTTTGACATAGCTCCTCTTGAGCATTTTTGGATACAATGGCGTTTTAAAGCTCTGCTTCAAAATGAAATTGTGAAGACGCTGGCGGGCAAAAGATTTTTAGAAATTGGTTGTGGACATGGTTTGGTGATGAACCAATTGGAAACTTTACCCGATATGATAGTGGATGGTTGCGATTTGAACCCAAATGCACTACAATTAATCACCAAAGGGAAAGGCGATATTTATCTATTGAATATTTATGATACTCCTGAACAATTGCTAAAGAAATACGCAGGCATTGTTTTGATGGATGTGTTGGAACATATTCCCAACGATAGTGATTTTTTGCATACCTCCTGTGAATACCTAAAAAACGATGGACTTATCATTATTAATGTACCTGCCTTAAACATACTTTACAGCAAATATGATAAAAAGATGGGGCACCTTAGAAGGTATAATAAAAAGATGCTCAAAAAATTATTATTGGATAATAATATCGGACTAGTGAGTTTACACTATTGGGGGTTTTCTTTAATCCCAATAGTTTTTCTTCGCAAATTAGTTTTAATTTTCACCAAGGACAAAAACATTGTGGACACCGGTTTTAAACTACCTGGAAAAGTAACAAATACTTTTTTCAAATTACTGATGAAACTTGAGCTGCTGCTTTGCAAAAGTCCATTTACAGGAGGCTCATTAATTGCCATAGGCAAACTCACTATCAAAAAATAAGACTTAGATCATGAATTCAAAAGTATTACAATTTGTAAAATCGAGCGAAATTTATTTTAATTTCACTCTTATATTAATTTATCCAATGTTGCTTCTAACATTTGGAATGAATTTTACAGATGGACCATTTAATATGTATATGGTTAAAAATCCAAGCAATTTCCCTTTGTATTTGGGAACGGCTTTAGTTAGTCAATTGTGGGCATCCATTTTCGGAGATAGCATATTGTCTTTTCGATTATTAAATTATTTGGTCACTGAAGCTATTGTTTTGATTTTTTATTTCGTCTATTTTTATCGTAAAGATCTTCTGCAATTTTCGCGATATGCACTTGCAGCTATCATCCTAACCGTTGCAACCTCATCAAATATATTTAGTTATGGCATTACTTCATTACTCTGTTTGATCATTATTTTTATTTCTTTGCAAAAATTCATAGCCAAACCCAATCTAATTTATATAGCAGTAGGTGGTTTTGTTAGCATAATAGCTATGCTAGCAAAATTTCCTAATATAGTTATCATCCCAGTTTGTTTCTTTTTGTTGGGAGTATTCACATTTGTTAAAAATGAAAAATCGGCTTTATCAACTAAGCAAAATTGGCTGTTTCTGATTAAAATGTTCTTAGTCTATGGCTTGTCATGTTTGGTGGCTCTCACTGTTTTTTTTGTTTTATTTACGTCTCCCTTCGATTATTATGTTGACGTAAGCGAACAACTTTCTGCGCTGTCGCAAGATGGAACTCATTCGGCAAGTGGAATTTACACGAACTATGTGAGAGATGCTTTAGCTATTGTGAAATATTTAGGAGCAATAGTGTTGATGTTGCTTGCATATAATTTCTCGGCAAATTATCTTAAAATAAAAAAATGGTTACTGAGTATCGCACTATTTATACTATATATATATCTTATTTACTTAAGCAACACGGGGGACTATAATTTCGGATATAGTTTACAAATAACGGCTTATACATTATTTCTTCTTTTTGTACTTTTTTATCATTCTTATAAAGAAAGAAATTTCACACCTCTATTTATTATACTTACTACGGCTGTATTATTGTTTATGCCTGCCATAGGTTCCGACACGGGTTTATTAAAATGCAAATCCTTTGCCGCATTCATCATTATCTTTTTATTGTATTGGATGTCCAAGATGAATATAAAAGCAAAGGGGATTAAGCATTTTATTATTGTGCTTCTTTTTTCGCTTATTGCTTATGGCGTTTATAATCGTGCCACTTGGTTCTATGGAGATACACACAATTTAACTGAACTAAAGTACAGCATTAATCATCCGAAATTAAAATATATAAAAACCACTATCTATCGTAAAGAATTGACTGAAAACATTATTCATAAGGTTGATTCTCTTACTATCAAGCAAAAAGACATAGTATTTTTTGGCCCAGCAGGACAGATGTTCTATTATTTATACAGCCAAGCACCCTTATCTACTCAGCTATTTTATTTGGAAACTGATGACAAAACGGTGATTAAACAACTTCAATCCCTCCTACAAAAAGAAAATAAACATCCATTAGTCGTTATTATTTTCGGACATCCGAATAGAGGCAATTGGCCACAATGTCTTTATGAAGCAAATAATAAAGATGTAATTGATGCGCTCGAAAAATCAAAAGATTTATTATTAATGCTCTCAGAGAACAGTTATAAAGAAGTGGTGAGCGATAAAGCTTTTGTAATATATAACTAAAGTAAGAAAAAGCCTTCTCTTCCAAAATTCTAAAATTGTACTTCATTATAAGGTATAAATCCAAACTATATCACTTATGTTTTAATTTATTTTATTAATTTTTTTACATTTTACTTGACTTTTACGATTATATTTTCTATATTTGCATAAATCGATTAAAAAATTATAGTTTCTTGCCGATTAATTCCGGATAAAGGCAGAAATCTTAAGATTGGAAATTGATGTAAATTTAATTTTTATAAACTTAATTTAAAATTCATGAGTAAGAAAATTGCTTCCGCAGTGATGAACTGCACCAAAGATCAGCCGCAATCAATAATTGATAGCGCAATTAAAGTAAAAAACGGATTATACGACAACATCGGTCTTTTTGTAATGCCGACCGTAGACGAAATTGAATTCGAGACTCAACTAGAAGAAGCCAGCACAGCACAAGGCGAAGTGAAAGGGGGTGGTAAATCAGCTACCATTTCACGCGATACCAAATGCTATGCCCTTTTTAATTCACTCGGAAAACTAATCTTATATGTCAATGGGCTATATAAGGGCGATAAAGAGAAACTTGCAGCGTCAGGCTTCCCTTTAAGCAGTGATCCTACACCCCATTCTATTCCTACCGCACCAGTAATTAAACTAGTCGCTAATGGGAAAACGCCCCATAGTGCTAGAATATTACTGGCCAAAATCACAAGCCCTCTTAACACTAAAAAAGATAATTATACTTATGCAGTGCAAATGGCAGTAACCAATAACGAACTTATGGTTTTCAACACCGTGTTGCAAACAAAAAACCAGTTTAAACTCAACATTCTTGACCTCACACGAGGACAGGAAGTTACTTTCCGCATTGCCCGAAGCAATTCAAAAGGACAAAGCGACTGGAGTAACCCCTATTCATTTATTCCTCAATAAATATAGTGATGGCTAAATAGTTCAATAATCTCCTGCAGTTTGTTTGCACTGAATAATGAATGCAAATCAGACTGCAGGCTATTGAATCGTATCAGAAATCCCTATTAATTAAAAAAATTCCACAGATTCTCAGACATATTAATGATCATAAATCCGATATTTTGAGCAATCTGTGGTATTTTATTTTTTCATTATTTTGGCTTATTGCCACTCCCGATTTTATCGACAAATACATTTAAGCAAATAAAATATCTCTCAAAGTACATTTAGTAAGAAGCAAAGCATGTACATTAAAGCCTAAATATCAACACTAAGCTTTACTATACATATAGTTCTTTCTAATATACTAACACTGGTCCTTAAAGTACATATATTAAAGAGAGATATACATATATTGAAGAGAGATATACATATACTGAAGAGAGATATACATATATTGAAGAGAGATATACATATATTGAAGAGAGATATACATATATTAAAGAGAGATATACATATATTGAAGCCTACTATACATACTTTGGAAAGAGAAATAGATATACTTCATTAAACTATTGATATAGTAATTGAATTGCTGTATGACATTTTGACTTTAATAAGTGCTTAAAATAAAACAAACTAGTTATAACCTTACATTTCAAATTAAACGTATGAATAGTCAATATGGAAAATAAAAGGGGGAAATTAAACTAGATAAACCGTTGTTAAGATTACAATATATAATATTTTACCTATAAACTACATGCATCATCTTAAATTAATAATTGAAAAAGATATAGAACTGGCGCATTTAATTGATTTGCTAATTGAAATGGATACAGATTTTGTCCCCCGACTAAGTCAGAGGGTTTCATTAAATGAGTATGCAAAAAAACTCATTAAACTTTCAAACATTTGGGTTGCTATTATAGACAATAAGGTTATTGGATTTATTTCGTTATATTGCAACGACCCTTTGAAAAAGATTGCCTATATCCCGGTTATTGGAATAAAGCCTGAATATAGAAGGCAAGGAATCGCTTCATTATTGTTAAACAAAACTATTAAATATTTAAAAACTGAAGGGTTTGAATCATTGACTTTAGAAACATGGGAAGGTAGTTCTGCGCAGTATCTATATGAAAATTTCGGATTTATCATATTAGAAAAAGTCTCAGACAGAGGTATTGAAACTTTAAGCCTAAAAATGAAGCTATGGTTTGGAAACTTTGAGAATGTTACTATTGCTCCTACTACCTCAACAGAATTTTTAAAAAATATCAGTTTCAATTTAGATGTTAATTTCTTCGTAAAACATGATGAACTATTCCCTTGTTTTGGAGGAGGAAATAAAGCAAGAAAGCTATTTACACTATTAAAAAAAATAAAACTAAAGATTATAATGCTGTTGTAACAACAGGGAGCAATCAATCAAACCACATCAGAGCTACTTCGCTCCTAGCTTCTCAACTAGGGTGGAAATCAATTATGATCATTCACGATAAAAAACCCAAATTGTTACAAGGCAACATGAAAATTGCTGCATTAACAGGTGCAGAGTTGCGATTTACAGATAAATCAATTGTGAAACAGTCAATGGACAATGCCATGGACGATTTAAAAAGTCAAGGGCTTAAGCCCTTATACATTTGGGGTGGTGGACATTGTATTGAAGGTTCTTTTGCTTATTATGAAGCAGTGAAAGAATTAAAAGAACAATTGGGAAATATTGTACCCGATTTTATTGTTGTAGCCAGCGGTACAGGGACTACACAGGCTGGGATTGAAGTTGGTATTCATCAGTTTTACCCCCACTGCAAAGTGTTGGGTGTTTCTGTAGCACGCAATGAAAATAAAGGCAAAAGTTCCATTCTTGAAAGCATGAAAGAGCTTAATGATTATTTAGAAAAACCAATCAATTTGCCTAAGGATGTTTCTTTTGATGACAGATGGTTAGGAGATGGGTATAAAAAAACTTACCCTGAACTTTTAGAAACTATTCGTTGGGCTGCCAAAACAGAAGGTTTATTACTAGACCCAACATACACAGGAAAAGCTTTTCATGCTTGTTGCAATTATATTCATGAAGGCATAATACCGAAAAAATCGAATGTTATTTTTTGGAATACTGGTGGTTTGATAAATTTAATATCTTCTGACAAAATTTAAATAATGAATATTCTACTCACATCCGTCGGTCGTCGCTCCTATATGGTTTCTTATTTTAAAGAAGCATTGAAGGGACTTGGAAACCTTCATACGGCCAATAGCATAGAAACTTATGCAATGCTATTGGCAGACAAATCAGTAATATCGCCCTTAATTTATGATGAAAGCTATATTAATTTCTTGCTTTCGTATTCAATACAACATAATATAGAAGCTATTATTCCTTTGTTCGACCTTGATTTGCCTCTATTAGCTAAAAACAAGTCCACTTTTGCAGCTCATGGTATTAAAGTGGTAGTTTCCGAATACGCAACCACTCAAATATGTAATGACAAATGGCTCACCTATCAATTTCTTTTAGAACATGGATTTAATACCCCCAAAACTTATTCTAGCTTAAAAGATTGCGTACTAGCCCTTAAAAATGCAGAAACACATTACCCTTTGATCATAAAACCACGTTGGGGAATGGGCTCTATTGGCATCTATCAAGTTGATGATGTGGATGAGCTCAGAGTTTTTTACCAAAAAGCCAAAAAGGACATATTAAATAGCTATTTGAAACATGAGTCTTCTCTAGAGGCTGAAAATAGCGTCCTCATTCAGGAAAAACTGCTGGGAGAAGAATATGGCTTGGATATATTTAATGATTTTGAAGGTAATTTCCTAACTTGTATTGCTAAAAAGAAACTCGAAATGCGTGCAGGTGAAACAAATAGCGCTGAAATAACAGATAATCCTGCATTATTAGATCTTGGAAAACAATTATCACAATCGCTTCATCATAGTGCAAATCTAGATGTTGATTGTCTTGAAGTGAACCATCAATATTATATCCTTGAATTAAATTGTCGCTTTGGTGGTCAATATCCCTTTTGCCATTTGGCGGGAGCAAACTTTCCAAAAGCTATAATAAATTTACTACAAGGGAAAGAAATAGAAAAAGAATTACTAGAGGTTCAAGCTGGAACAATAGGATACAAAGATATCCTTCCGCTTCAATTGAAATATAAATATCCAAAATAGAAATTATCAAAAAATGAGTCTTGGGGGTTATATAAGAAGAACAGTTTATTGGGCAAAAGACTATTTAAAAGGAAGCCCTATAAGGACACACTATAATGACATCGATTTTATCAGGAACAATAAAGTAGAGGGTGATAAACGCATAAATATGTATCTTGAAAATCTATTGTCCCATGCCACAAATAACTCAGAATTCTATAAGAAATATCAAGACCTTCCTTTTGAGGAATTTCCCGTTATGAATAAACTTTCCTATATTGAAAATTATGATAGCATTTTCATTAAAGACAGATGGGGGCAAAAAGGTAGTTGGATAGCCAGAACAAGTGGCTCTACAGGAATTCCTTTTATGCTCCACCAGGATAAAAACAAAAGGAATAGGCTATTGGCTGAATTAAAATATTTCGGACAACTCTGTGGTTATACCAGCCATGAACCTATGGCTCAATTTAGAGTTTGGAAATATGGGGGGAAAACCAAATTACAATCCTTTAATGAAAATATCTTCGCAGTTGATATTTCGAAATTAAATGATGAAACTATGCATGATATAGTTAACTTACTTATAAACAAAAAAATAACAACTATTTTTTCATATTCAAACGCACTAGATATCTTATGTCGTTATATTCTGGATGAAAATATTTCATCAGATAAATTTAAAATAAAAACGATTGTTTCTCAGGGCGAAGCTCTTCAGCGTTCAACTGAAATTGCTTTACATAAAATCTTTAAATGCAAAGTGATTAAGCAATATTCGAATAATGAAAATGGAATTTTCAGTGAAGAACCATCAAAAGAAAATTTCTTTCTGCTTAATCATGCCAGTTATAAATTTGAGATATTAAAACTTAATTCAGATAAACAGGCTGAATTTGGCGAACTAGGAAGAATAGTCGTTACTGATCTTTTTAATTACGCTTTCCCAATGATTCGATATGACTTAGGCGATATTGGAGTCATAGAAAAAGGCCACGACATTTCGTTTAGCAGACCAATATTAACTGAATTACATGGAAGACATTTAGATTTAATATATAATACTACAGGGGGATTGGTTAATCCGCTTTTTATTACTGCTCATTTGCAATTTGCTTTTGAAAGTCTAAAGCAGCTACAATTTATTCAAAAATCTCATAATGAATATGTTTTAAAAATCGTTTTAAAATCCACAATCGATTTGAGTTCCATTTTAAAAGAAATAAAATTGGTTCTTGGATTTGATGCTCAAATATCAGTAGAAGAAGTGACCGAAATACCCTTGCTCCCTTCTGGTAAAAGGAAATTTATTATCTGTGAATATAAGCACCCTAATTATAACTAAAACAGATTCGTCTTGAAATAAAGAGATACCCCCATCTTCAATTGTTAATATTTGATGAATTCTCAAAAACAATTAAACCCTTTAAAATAAAATGAACACTCCATTAGTTTCTATCTGTTGCATCACCTACAATCACGAAAACTTTATTCGCGATGCCATAGAAGGTTTTTTGATGCAAAAAACCAACTTCCCTATAGAGATCTTAATTCACGATGATGCTTCAACGGATAAAACAGCTGATATTATCAGGGAATATGAAGCCAAATTTCCTGATTTGATAAAACCGATATATCAAACTGAAAATCTATATTCAAAAGGAGGCAGACCTGGCAAAATTAATCGAGACAGAGCCCAAGGGAAATACATTGCCCTTTGCGAAGGGGATGATTATTGGACTGACCCATTGAAATTGCAGAAGCAGGTTGATTTTTTGGAGGGGAATGAGGATTATAGTTTTACGTATTGCAGATTCAAAACATTTATTCAAGACACAGGCGAGATTAAAAACGACCAAAATGAATCATATTTTATAAACGGAGAAGATGCAATTGATTTTAATTTTGAAATATTTTACAGAGGTTGGCATATTGGGTCACAAACTTTAATGTTTAGAAAAAGCATGTTAAATCCCAATTATGCATCAAATTATAAATACCCTCGTGATATACATATGTTATCACATTTGCTTTTAAATGGTAAAGGAGCTTGCTTAATTTTTTTTGGAGCTATTTACAGGAAACATCAGGGAGGAATTTACTCAGGGGCTTCTGATTATCAGAATGCCAAATTAGGTTATCTATGCTATAAAGAAATTTATACACAAAACAAACAAATACAATATTTAAAACTAAAATATATTCGTTTTGCTCAATCTTATATTGACAAATTGTTGCAAAATAAAGATTATAAAAAAGCATTGTTACAAACCTTTTTAGTATCTCTAAAAAGTAAAAACATAAAGTACTTTTTGAAAATTTTTAAACGTATTATTTATAATAAAACCAAGCAATTTTTTAGAATTACTGATTATAGGAAATATAACCATCCGCAATTTTATCACAAAATCAAATCAAAAGGGATAAGCTCTGAGCCAAGAAGTCCGCGGTTAATTGTCTCGCTCACTTCCTATCCAGCAAGGATGAAAACTATACATTTTACTCTTCGAACTTTGCTTAACCAAACATTAAAACCTGATATGCTAATATTATGGTTGGGACACAACCAATTTCCGAATAAAGAAAAAGATATACCAAAAAAGGTTTTAAAATTAAAAAAAATCGGATTAAGCATTGAATGGTGTGAAGATCTGAAATCATATAAAAAGCTTATCCCAGCTTTAAATAAATATCCAAATGATTTAATTGTAACAGCAGATGACGATATATATTATCCAATAAATTGGTTGAAATTATTGTACGAATCATATCAAGAACAACCAGATTTAATCCATTGCCATAGGGCGCACAAAATAAAGTTTGATGACAATCAAAACATAATGCTTTATAATCAATGGGAACGAATAACTTCAAATCATGATGCTTCTTTTTTAGTTTTTCCTACAACTGGCGGTGGGGTAATTTTCTTCCCAAATGCATTAAATAATGATGTTTTCAAAGAAAATATATATTTAAAATTATCTCCGCATGCTGATGATATATGGTTTTGGGCGATGGCTTTAATAAATGGGACTAGAATAAAAGTAATTGAGAATAATATTTCAAAAATTCTTTTAATTAATGGAACACAAGAAACTGGTTTGTGGGAAACTATAAATGCTACAGGTCAAAATGATATTCAATTTACAAATATTTTTAACCATTACGGGGTATTAAAGGGGATATTATTTTCTGAGAGTAAACTTAAATAATTTTTATCTTTGCAATTCAAAACATGAATTTAAAAACGGTGGCAGTGCGGGATTTGGAATTTATGAACCAATATAAAAACAAAGCATAATAATCAACTTTATTCTTTAAATGAAAGTATCGGTAATAATGCTGGTTTATAATGCAGATCAAATTATTAGAAATTCAGTAGAGTTGACTCAATTTCATAATGAAATAAAATATATGGTTTTTAATGTTGAATAAGTTGTAAAATTAATAATATGGATTCAAACACCCATAAGCAAAAAGAAATGAATTTCGCAAAAAAGATTGATGTATCTTTGGCTAAAATGTACAGAAGCATTTTTAAAATTAAACGAAAAAAAATTGTCATCATGTTTCATATAGGGCGAAGTGGAAGTACCGTAACAGCTGATTTATTGAACCAACATGATAAATGCAAATGGGATGGTGAAATTTTTGATGACCTATTTCGAAAAATTGAAAGGCAAAATAGCCGAACTATCAAAGAAAAGGATATTCCTCATTTCCCCATAAAGTACTTAAAACAAAAGTGCAAAGACAAAACAAAAGAGTATTATGGAATTGAAGTGAAGTTTTTTCATCTAATTTTAATGGATATTAGTATTCAGAGCTTTATAGAATTGTTTAAAGATTATGACGTTAGTTTTATTGTTTTAAAAAGAAACAATTTTATGCGAAAGATTGTTTCAAGTCAAATAGCTCATAAGACGAAAATATTTCATCTGTCAACTCAAGAAACTTTAAAACTGGAAAAAACTACGATTGATGTTAATTCAATTAAGATTGATAGGGATGATAAACCGCTTTTAGACTTTTTAAATAATTTCAGAGAAATGTTTGATCAGTTAGACCTTGCATTACAAGGTAAAAAGACTTTAAAAATTTCTTTTGAAGAAGATGTTGAACAAAATCCATTAGTGGCGTATAATAAAATTTGTAACTTCCTTGGTATTATACCACAAAACCCCCAAATTAATTTTCAAAAAACTACTCCATTCAAAATGTCACAAATCGTAACAAATATTCATGAGGTTGAGGATTATTTAAAAGATACTACTTTTCATTTTATGACAAAGGAATAGGCTGTTTCAAAAGGATATTACAATTTAATAATAGAAAAAGCTAAAAAAAAATTGAAAATGTGCACTACACAACCCCTCATTTCCGTCATCATCCCAAGTTATAACCGTTCAGAGCTTATCAAGGAAACCCTTGATTCTGTTCATAGCCAAAGTTATCAAAATTGGGAGTGTATTATTGTAGATGACGGTTCAACGGATGGGTCACAAGAAATTATTACTCGTTATGTAATGAAAGATGAGCGATTTCGTTTTTTTCAAAGAAATCGAGAGCCAAAAGGAGCTCCTACGTGCAGGAATATTGGGATTGAAAAGTCGGAGGGGGATTATTTTATTTTCTTGGATAGTGATGATTTACTTGCAGATAATTGTTTAGAAAACAGAATAAAAAATGTTTATTTAAATACTAATTATGATTTTTGGGTATTCGGAACATATGTGTTTTATGACAAACCTGGTGATTCATCAGATAATTGGAATTTATTACATAAAGATAATGATGATCTTTTTCGGTTTATTCTTTATGATAATCCTTGGGGCACTGGAGGTCCTCTATGGAAAAAGCAAACTGTGCAAATTTTAAAAGGATATGATGAATCGGCTTATTGTTGGCAGGATTGGGAATTCCACATTAGAGCAATAGTTAATAATTTTAGATATTGGAAATGTAATGAAGATTATCATGATTTATATTATAGGAAACGTGCTTTAAATCTTAGTGATGAAAAACATCATTTAATCAAATTGAAATCTTTGATAAATTTGTTTGAAAAAATAGAACCAATAATAAGTAATAATAGAACAGATAAAAAGAAAATACAATCTGCTATTGGAAATTTATATTTTAAGTTTTTAATTAATCTTAATGACAAAAATGCTATTGAGCTAGTTTTGGAATTTACAGGTACTAAAACATATAAAAGAATATTTGTAACATATGAGAGAATACTTTTAAAAATATGGATGAGAAAATTAACAATTCAGAAATTTAATTATCTTAAGAACATATATATTGTTAATTTACTAAAGTTATTAAATCGAGAGAAATTTTCAAGTAAATATGATTCGACTTATTGCTTTTCAAAAAATAAAATGATTTGATGAATTTTCTGAAACAAATCAAACCACTCTTTTTCAAAAAAGAGAAATCAATTCCATTAGAAGAAGCAGTTAATGCTATTGATAGCCAGTGGCATAAAGTAATGGACATAGAAGTTATTCATTTACCAGAACTTCTACAATTAAATTTGCAGATGATAAATTTTTCTGGAATGATACCTGATAGATTTCCTGAAATGGGTGTTCTTGAATTAAAAAATGCATCTGTTTGTGGTAGAAATGGATGGGTAATGAATAGAGAAGGATATTGGATTCCGGAGTTATCATGGTATGGAAGTAATTTTAATGAATTGAGTTTTTCAACTGAAAAGCATAAATTAAAAAAAATAAAAGGAAGTTGCCTGTCAATATGCAGTGATTGGTCTGATACAAATTATAGCCATTTTTTGCTGGATACATTGGGAAGGTTTGAATTGTACAGACAAGCAGGATTTTCAATAGCTGATGTTGATTTTGTTTATTGTCCAATTCCAAGTTTATTTGCAGAGATTTTGTTGAAAAGACTAGGGATACCCATAAGCAAATGTATTCTTCCTGAAACAGGAAAAGCTTATCAGTTTGAAAGATTAATTGTTCCTAGCTTTCCAGGATACAGACGTGTTTATCCGCAATGGTTGGTTGAATTTTTAAGGAATGAGTTTACAGAAAAGCCTGCAAAAAAAATCAGAAGACTCTATATTCCTCGCAATACTTCAAGGAAAATAAGCAACGAAAAAGAATTGATCCCGATTTTAGAAGAGTTAGGTTTTGAAGTATTTGAACCAAGCATTCACATGGAAACTCCTGCCCGTTTTGCTGAAGCTGAAATTGTAATTGGGGCTCATGGTGCTGCTCTTGCAAATCTTGCTTTTTGTCAGCCCGGAACTAAAGTTTTAGAACTAATGCCTTCTGATCATATTTTTCCACATTGGTATTCATTATCAGTTGCAGGGAAAATGGAATATAGTTTCATTGTTGGGAAAAGCGAGCGTGAAAGGCCATTTCCCAAATTTGGGCCAAGTCCGTATGATTTTTATATTGATTCTAAAATATTCGAAAAAGCATTGTCTGAACTTATAAGTTAGAAAGATAAAAACTTAAAATTTAATATAATGAAATACGCAAGTTTTATATATACGACATCTTCCAACCTTGGTGATCAAATTCAAAGTCTGGCTATTGAACAGTTTCTCCCTTCTATAGATGTACAATTTGATCGCGATTTTCTAAAAGAAGCTAACGAAAAGGAAAAGCATTTATTGATTATGCAAGGATGGTTTTCGCATTTTCCTGAAAGATGTTTTCCTCCTGCTGATTGCATCATTCCGGTTTTCTTTGGTTTTCATATAACAGATTGGAATGAAAGCATTGAATATTTTTTAAACCCCCATTCAATCAATTATCTAAAACAACATGAACCGATTGGGTGCAGGGATAAAAAAACAATGGAAATGCTTAGAGAAAAGGGAATAGGTGCATTTTACAGTAAATGTCTTACATTAACTTTTCCAAAAAGAGAAATTGAACCTAAAGATGGAAAAGTATTTCTTGTAAATATGGATGGAATAAAAATTCCTGAATATGTAAGAAAAGATTCAATATCCCTTTCGCATGACGGCTATCCTTTTTGGAATGAAAAAGTTAAATACCTGATGGCAAAAAATTTAATTGAAATGTATCGTGATGAAGCTAAATTGATTGTAACAACAAAATTACATTGTGCACTACCATGTATTGCAATGGGTATCCCTGTTGTCTTTTTTGGAAATCAAGATGATTATAGAGTTTCAATAATTAGGGATCTTAATGTCCCGATTTATCCGATTTCGAAAAAAAAAGAAATTATGCCAAAATCTTTAACAGAAAGGATTAAGTCAAAACTTCAAAAATCATTAAAAATAACAAAGCTAAATGAAAATGATGAAGAAATACCATATATTGATTGGAACCCTAACCCTATTTCAATTGAAACTATAAAGAATGAAATCACACAAAGTATAAAAGACATTATCGATAAAACTATTAAAATGAATAATAATAAAAAGTAAAAATTCTAATGAAAGGAATATCAATAATTATATGTTGTCACAACAGTGCTCTACGTTAGCCAAGCTATCACCAATATATAAAAATAAAAAGTAACTCTATAAAAATGTATTCTACAATATTTCAAAACAAAATGAAGATCGAAAAATTGATTTCAAACCTGGTCTAGCCCCCTATTAATCGGACTTTCTTATAGAATGTTATGCAAAGGTAATAAATATTAAATAATTTTGCACCAGCAAGGAACAACTGACGGCGATTATTATACCGATGGTTGTGGAAAAGTTTCGGCGCCGACCAT
>CAIXTV010000114.1 GCA_903922465.1 uncultured bacterium | reverse complement strand
GCCTGATAGGCGTTCTTGCTTTGTCCCAACATGGTGGTAGCATTGATAAGATAGCGATAGCGCGTCGAAATAAGCTCAGCAGCTTTAACCAATATAGAGGCTCTTACGGTCCACTCGATATTCGACCACATTTTATGGGCTTCAAGAGCGGCTTGTATTGCCATATCTATCTCTTTTTCAGTTGCCATGTGGTAGCGAGCCAACACATGAGCATGATCGTGAGGCATAACCACCTTGCCCATCTTGCCTGTTCTTACTTCTTTTCCGTTTATAATAAGAGGGATTTCAATTTCGGTTGATTGAGCCGTATCTATTTCTTTTTCAAGCAAAAGCCTTTCGTTACTTTGAGGTGCGTAACTTTGAATTTTTTCGTTTTTAGGCTCATCGAAATTAAAAATGGCATTGTTCATAGTGTGTGTTTAGTTTAAATGATTATCGAGTTGCAAAATTATTCAATTCGGTCATATAATGAAGTGAATAATATAAATTCTATCATTAATATCATTAAGGAAATTGTATTTAATAGATAATCAGCTCTTTAAAATACCTATAAAGTAATTTGCTTTACACATTAATATCCGGTTTAGCAATTCCTTTCCAAACGCTCGATAATTCATAACCATCCATTTTGATAAAAAACCTTTTTACATGCACCACTCTGTTATAGCCCGTTTTTAAGGGGTTGGGGTTAATTATATAATTATCAATTCACTATAAAGTAATAAAGTCAAGGGTATAATGTTTAATTGAGGTTACTAAAGTAATAAAGTAAGTTGTTTGTGTCCATTGATATTATATCAGGTTTGTGGAGAGAAAGATGTAATAAGCAAATTTATTTCATCATATTTTCGCAAAAGTAAACCCCCAATTAAATCATATAAAATCAGCGCTTCCCAAATCAGCGTCATCAACGTTCGGTTTCCTCAACCTCAACCTCAATCAAATATACGACTCTGTTATAGCCCCTTTTTAAGGGGTTGGGGTTAATTATATAATTATCAATTCACTATAAAGTAATAAAGTCAAGGGCACAATGTTCAACTGAGGTTACTAAAGTAATAAAGTTCAGGGTTTGTGTCTATTGATATTATATCAGGTTTATGGAGAGAAAGATGTAATAAGCAAATTTATTTCATCATATTTTCGCAAAAGTAAACCCCCAATTAAATCATAAAAAATCAGCGCTTCCCAAATCAGCGTCATCAACGTTCGGTTTCCTTAACCTTAACCCCAACCTCATGCTCAAATATCGTAACAGAATATAACATGAACTTGAGTGAAAAATGAGTGAAAACGGTCAACCTTATTTAGGCATGGACAGCCCATAACTCATAACTCATCACTCATAATTCATAATCCCTCTCGCAACTCTACCAAGCCCTATTGCAACTCTAAAAAATACGATTCCAAGTTTACCAAACCCGATTTCAACTTTAGCAAGCGCGATTTCAACTTAAGTAAATGCGATTGCAAGTCAACCAAGCCCGATTGCATCTCATCTAAATGCGATTACAACTTTAGCAAGCGCGATTGCAAGTCTACCAGATGCGATTGCAAGTCTACCAAATGCGATTGCAACTTATCTAAATTCGATTGCAAGTTTACCAAGCCCTATTGCATCTATTGCACACTTGAGTTAAACTATTTATAAGGCCACTAAATGAGCTATTTATAAAACGTCCGTCTTCCGCCCCCAACATAAAAAATTGGCTAAATGTTAAACAATTGCTCAATAAATCTTACCAACTACCGACAATTTGTCCCCCAATTCCCCCTATTTAAGCCACGAATCGAACAACCTAAAAAACTCTCTTTGCCATAAAATAGAGTTTTGAGGTTTCAATACAAAATGGGATTCTTCAGGAAAATACAAGAAACGACTTGGAATACTTTGAAGTTGTACAGCATTAATAGCCTGCATTCCTTCAGTAAATGGAATGCGAAAATCGTTGGCCTCATGAACAACCATTATAGGGGTATCCCAAAGGCGAACAAATTTATGAGGAGAAAGATCGTAGGTTTTAGAGCTATTTTTATTCCAATAAGCTCCCCCTGAATCATGATTGGAAAACCACATTTCTTCTGTTGTTCCATGCCAGATTTCAAGGGGGCTTGTCCTAAAATAGATAAATGCCTAATCCACATCATCAGTGTACTTTTCCCCCCTTCTGTAATTACAAAAAATATAGTTCAACCTAATATCAACAAAATCTTACTACCTTTGTTATCACTATAAAGGATTCTTATTCATTCCATAACTTCATAAATCTGCCTATTTACCAATACGAAAAAAGTCAATTATTCATCACGCATAAAATGAATTACTTCAAAAATATAATTCAAATTAAAACAAACCTATTTAATAGAGTCATCCATAAATTAAAGTTATTGATGATGTTGAGCCTCTTTATAAGCTTTACTATTGAGTCAAATGCACAGAAATTTGCCATAATAAGCGATATGCAGGGCGCAACATCTAATACTTACGACGTTTCCTTGCTCGTGAAAAGCCATTCTCCTGAATTTATTATAACCGGAGGGGATAATCATTATGGTACAATCTCAACTATCGACGAACAAATAGGTCAGTTCTACAGCGATTATATATTCCCTTATATAGGGGCTTATGTATCAGGTAGCACACAAAATAATTTCTATCCCTGCCTAGGGAATCACGATATTGAAGGAGCAGGATTTAGCGATTATACTCAATATTTCGAATTGCCGGGAAACGAACGTTACTACGATTATGTTAAAGGGAATGTTCATTTCTTTGTTTTAAACTGCAATCCTTCTGAAGCCGACGGCGTTTCTGATACTTCACTGCAAGCATATTGGCTACACGACCATATGGTGATGTCGAACTCCCCTTTTAATGTGGTTTATTTCCACTTCCCACCTTATTCTTCAAGCATGCATGGAAGCACTCCCGGTATGCGTTGGCCCTTTAAACAATGGGGTGCTTCTATTGTCTTTTCGGGTCATGATCATGACTATGAACGGCTTTTAGTAGACAGCCTGCCTTATGTGGTATGTGGTTTGGGCGGTGGGCCTTTATATACACAATATACGCCTTTGCCGGAATCTCAGTTTCATGATAGTTCGCATCATGGAGCGGTGTTTGCCAATGCTACTGCCGGCAGCATAACTTTTGAATTTCGCACCACCACTGATTCTTTGGTCGATCAGTTCACTCTTTATCACATTCCCGAATCGATAAGTAAACTTAATCAATCTGATACTAAAGCAGCAAAGTTGTTTTCTGTCTCTCCCAATCCTCTAAATGAGGCTTCGGTAATTAAGTTTTATCTCCCACATCGTGGGAAGATTGAATTAAGCATTCATGATATATATGGCAAATGCGTGCAAATAATTTCGACTTATAGTATGGATGAAGGAATTCATAACTTGCAATTTAATAAGCATCAATTGAAAGCTGGACTCTATTTTATTAAACTAGTCTTTGAAAATAGCAACTGCACACAAAAAGCTATTATTCTTTAAATCGCTCTATTAAAAGAATTTATATTAATGAGAAGAAATGTATTTGTTTTAGTAATGATGATGTGCACATTACTTGCTTTGGGTCAAAAAACATATAATCACACTGGTGTTTTTGATGAATATCGGAAAGATTGGGCATTAATTGAGAAGGATGGATTGTTTGGGTTTATTGATAGAGATGGGGTGGAGGTTGTAAAACCAAAATATCATCAAATTGCTAAGTTTGGAGGTTATGTAAAAGATTGGGCCTTGGTTGAAAAAGATGGTTTCTATGGTTTCATCACTTTAGATGGGTATGAAATAATAAAAACGAAATACAAAACAATTTCGAAGTTTGGGGCATATAGGAAAGATTGGGCATTGGTTGAAAAAGATGGATTTTTCGGATTTATTTCAAGCGATGGTATTGAAGTTGTCAAGCCAAAATATAATGATATTTCGAAGTTTGGACCCTATCGAAAAGACTGGGCAAGAGTGGAAAAGGATGGACTGTTTGGTTTTATCACTCTTGATGGGGTTGAAATCATTAAACCAAAATACAATCAGATATTAAAATTTGGAGCCTTACGAAAAAATTGGGCAATGGTTGAAAAAGATGGTTTGTTTGGATTTATATCTACAGATGGAATAGAGGTAATAAAACCAAAATACGAAAGCATTCGCAAAGGCCTAGTTCTTGATGGCTTTGTTAATGGGAAGAAAGAAGAAATTAATTAGAGAAATCACTCTTAATACTATTCAAAAATAGTTAATGTGCGATGACTGGTCTTATCAGCATCAGATGCAACATTGTTAAATATAGCTGAACTAGCATATTGATTTCTCCATTGAATTTTAATGGTTGTTGAAAGGCCGGGAGTAACTGTCATTGGGTAATTAATTGCCAGGTTCCAAGCGCTTACCTCATAATAATTAAATGGTACCCAAAGATGATCTGAAATTATAGATTTAGTGCCAATTTGAGTAACCCCATCTTTAACAATCCTTGCATAAACAACATCTTGTCCTGCCATGTTATCAGTTCCTGAGCAAGTAAACATTAGCAAAACTGATGTTTTAGTGGGTGTAAAAGTAATTGTCATTTGCTGCATGTCTGTCCATGTAGTAGAATTAATGCTAATATCAGTTGTTCCGGTAACACTTCTGATAATTGTTTCAGAACCAGTTTGCCCTGTAGCACCTGTCAATCCGGTTTTCCCTGTTGCCCCGGTTAATCCGCTTGCCCCTGTTTGTCCTGTGACTCCATTAGTGCCAGATATTCCTGTAATACCTGTAATACCTGTTACTCCATTAATACCTGAAGCTCCTGTTTGTCCATTAACTCCATTACTCCCTGTATTGCCTGTTTGACCAGTAGCTCCTGTAGCACCGGTTAAGCCTATTAAACTCGCAGTACTCCTCATTATTCGTCCGTTTATGTCAACGTACATATTTGGATAATTAACTGTAACTCCATTATATGCTCCAACACAATAAAAATAATCAATGCTGTCGTTGCCAAGTCTAATTTCATTGTTATGTTGGGCAAGTGAATTATAACCAATTGCACTTATGTTATTAAAACCAATAGAACTGACATTAGCATTGTATCCAATGGCGGTGTTTTTAGATCCTGAAGTATTTGAAATTAATGCCTGAGAACCAATAGCAGTATTATAATTACCAGTAGTATTATTAAAAAGGGAATTCATAGCAACTGCAGTGTTATTGTTGCCACTACTGTTATAGAATAGCGATTGTGCACCAAAAGCAGTGTTGAAATTTCCATTGATGTTATTATACAGTGACCAATAACCAAGCGATGAATTGTAAAATCCGTTTGTATTTGAGAAAAGAGTTTGATATCCTATACCGGTATTAGTTGTTGCTGAATTATTTGTTCCTGCTTGATATCCAAGGAATGTAGGGCCCGTTTGGTCTATTCTTCCTGCTTTCTGATTATTAACCCTAATGTTAAAAGGAACATTGTCAGTAGTTCCAATAAAATTGATGCCATTAATAGTTCCGGCATTACCCGTTAAGCTCCATGCATTTAAACTTCCATCTGCACCACTTGCGCCTGTGCTTCCGGTTTGGCCAGTAGCTCCTGTGCTTCCAGTTAGACCAGTAGTCCCTGTTAAACCAGAGTTTCCATTTGACCCTGTGCTACCTGTTTGGCCTAATGCACCGTTAGCACCAGTATTTCCATCTATTCCACTAATACCTGTTAAACCTGTAACGCCAGTTTGTCCTGTTGTACCGGTTTCTCCGGTGTTTCCATTATCACCGGTGATTCCAGTTTGTCCAGTTGCACCGGTTGTGCCAGTATTTCCATCTATTCCACTAATACCTGTTAGACCTGTAGCGCCAATTTGTCCTGTTTTACCGGTTTCTCCAGTGTTGCCATTATCACCAGTGATTCCTGTTTGTCCAGTGGCTCCAGTTGTGCCTGTGGTTCCAATGATGCCAGCCATTCCCGTTTGACCTGTTACTCCGGTAATTCCAGTGTTTCCATTATTTCCTGTTTGACCTGTAGTGCCAGTTTGTCCAGTAACACCAGTAACACCAGTAGCTCCTGTTTGCCCTGTATTACCTGATGAACCAATATATCCATTACTTCCAGTAGCTCCAATTAAACCTGTTACCCCAGTATAGCCTATTGCTCCAACGCTTCCAGTTGCACCTGTGTTTCCTGATATTCCAATAATCCAAGGTAAATTACATAAATTTATCCATTGATTTGAAGGTTGACGATAAAATAGAACACACATTGAATCTAAATCATAAACCATTAAGCCATTAGCAGGAGTCACAATTGCAATACGTTCAATCGATGTCATACGTGGAATAAGTAAGCCCTTGTTATTGGCTACTATATCTAAGGCTGCTGATATATCAGGAAGGGCACCCGTTGGATTTATTCCCACATTTTGTTGAGCTTTCAAGGAAATTGAAAACAGAATAAAAAATACCATCAACAATATTTTTATTGTAGATTTTTGAAAAGAATAGAATCTCACATTAAACATTGCTAAATCTTGTTGAAATTAGAGACTGGATGTATTCTAGGGTAAAATTGTTAATTAAAGCTATGTGATTTGTTAGAAAATCTTTGAAAGTAGGGTTAAATTCACGAGCGTAATGTCCAAAGTTTATTTGGTGATTTTGATAAACTAAGCAAGTGCTTTTTCGATTGAAAAAAATGCTTGAACTGTTACTAAATGAAGTTTTCAATTCATTGCTTTGAAAGCTATGAATGATGTTGTTGAAGCATATCAGCATAATTACAATAAGGAAAATAGAGGCTTTCATCTGCACAAAATAATTTATCAAAAATATATTTTAATTGAATTGAAAATACATTTATTAAAAATAAAAGCCATTTATTTTAGAAAAGTGAAATTTTATATCTGAAAAAATTATTTTCAAAAGAGTTTACCTTTAATATAAAACAAGTGTATCTTTGCAGCGAAATTGTCCGATGGTGTAATTGGCAACACGTCTGATTCTGGATCAGAAGAGTTCAGGTTCGAAACCTGATCGGACAACAATAAACCGCTTCATTTGAGGCGGTTTTTTATTTTTTAGTCATTTCCTTTAAAGTAGATAAGTTGAGTATTTGTTCGACTGAGATTTGATGAGCTTCGGCTTCTTTTCTGGTGTTTGTGAGGTCTTTATCGGCAGAAATCAACAGTCGTTTGGTGTGATAAAAAGAATTTGTAGCATCTTTTCTGCAATATAAATTATATAATTGATCAGTAAAACCCCAAAAAGCATTATGCATATTTAGTTCGGTAATCATTATCAAAAGGACATCTCTTTTTTCAATTTCTTCCTTTAAGTTCAATTGCTCAACACATTTTGTTGCATCCCAATAATTAGGATAAATAGTATGATTGTAATACCAATAGTCAGTGTTTTTATAGAGATGATGAGGTATTTCTGCATTGAAAATACTCCAGCAATAGCTATCGCCAATGGTAAGAATATCTGGTTTAGTTTTGTGAGCATCATTGTTAAAAGTAATTTCCAAATGCGCCATTGCTTCACTTTGGGGGAGTTTGTATAAAAGATTCATTGATTTTTCGATATCCCAATCGATATCTGAATATTCAGTTGAAGAAATAATATTATTACAAATCACTTCGGGCATATCAATGTTCCTTGTGTTCTCTATGTAATGAATGAGGGTGTCCATGGCAAGTGTCATTCCATAAGTACTCCAATGCACACCATATTTAGGATATAAAGGGAAAGGGGATGTGGTTTTCATGCTAAGGAAGTATGCATTTAAATCAAGATTATGAATGTCTAAACCTTTGCATCTTTGAGCATAATATTGATAATTTGAAAGAGTTTTATGCTGAGGTTGGTAGCGTTCGGGGATGAATTCAGGGAAAAAGCTGGCTCTTCCGGGCTCAAATACAATTATTAAGTCAATGTTTTTTTCTCTTTTTAAATAATCCTGAACCCATTTGGTTCGGCGCAGTTTTTCATCGATATAGGTTTTCCCCGTAAAGTTTCTTCCGAGATATTCAAGGATATATCCTTCTTCAAATAAATAGTTTTCTTTCCCAACAACAATGTTTTTCATGTCGGTTTCATCAAAAAGATTAAGCTTATACTGATTGTTCAGTCGAATAAGTAATTCTCGGAAAACAACATGATCCTGAAGAGATTTGCTAAGGGTATCTTGAAACTTATCTGAAAACCAGCGTTCCCAGGTAAACCATTTAAGTTGTGGTTTATCGCGTAAATTATAATATCCGTATAATGGATCGAATGCAAAAAGGGAAAGATTTTGCTGAAGCAAAGGCAACAACAAAAAAAACAGAATAAAAATCAATAAAATACTTTTAACCCTTTTCTTCATGAGTCAAAAGTATTTTATTTTTATGAATTTGCTACAATATTTTTAGTTTTCTGTTGATCGGAACGAATACCAATTAACCCTTCGGGAGATATACATGACCAGTGCCAACACTATGAAAAGCCCTATACTGCCCACTAATAGAGCCATATCCTGCAATTGTATGATGACAAAAATAAATCCATACATCAGGAAAAGAAGCAAGCCGGTTATGATGGTGAGTTTAAGTTTTTGGAAAATACTGATGGAATAAACGCTAATGAGCAAACCTATTGCAAGAGCAGTGATGAGGTAGGCGTAATTAAACATCATTTGTTCGGAAAGCGATAATAGTAAAGTGTAGAAAAGCAGTAAAGCCAGCCCGGCCAATAGATATTGAATGGGGTGAATTCGCTTCTTGTTCAATATTTCCATAAAGAAAAACACTAAAAATGTTAGCACTATATTGATGATGGCATACTTTGCGGCTCTAAAGTTTTTCTGATATTCATCAACGGGTAGCAAGAGGCTTACACCAAAAGCAGATTCATTCAAATTATATTGTGTCCCCTGCCATTTTTGGGGGAAGTTGCGGTTTAAATGCAACACTTTCCATTCGGCAGAGAAGCTATTATCGGTTATATTTCTTTTATCAGGTAAAAAAGCTCCGCTAAAGCTGGGATTTCCCCAAGCTGAATTCAACATAAGTTTGGTTTCTTTGCCCAAAGGAATAAATGAAAGGTCTTTACTTCCGTTGAGTTGAACTGTGAGTGAAAAATGATGGAGAGTCGAATCGGAGGTCTGCAACATAACAGGCGCACTCACTCCTGATGCAAGCAATTCTTTTGCTTCAATGCCGGGGTTTAAAGCTATTGTGGAGTCGTCCCATTTCAGATTGATGATGTTTTTAATTCCTTTCATATCTGAAATACCAAGCGTTACGAAGGCTTCGTTCCAAAAAACATCTTCTGATGTAGTTTTCCACCCTCCAAAATCGGGTTGATTGAAATTGCCGTCAATTGTAATGTCGGAGCCATACACAATAGTCTTATAAATCCCACGATAACGAATTTCGGGTTTTAATTGTCCTTTTATGTTGAGAGTTTCAGGTAAAAAATAGGCATAATCACGCACTTTGGTCATTTGATTATTATCTATTTTAGTCAATTTGTTAAAGGGTACGCAAATAATTGGCCCCGTTACTACTTGTTTTTCGCCCCATTTGGAGCTAATTTCGGTGGCTGCTTCATCGCTTTTACTTTGGCGTTCATAAATCAAGGATTGAATCATTGATGCCGGAATCAGCAAGATTAACATTAGAAATCCAATGATAAAAAGCCTTAGAGTGATGGAGTTTTTCATCCAATTGTTTGCTTTTTCAAAAAAGCCCTGATGTGTTGTTTCCATTTTATTTTGTTTTAAGATATAAGCATAAACGAAAAATTCTTTTTCAGGGTATAAAGTTAACTTATTTTAACGATAAGGAGCTGTATCTTCAATTTTTATGCTATTTGGGAATCTAATGGCAAGCCTGGATTTGAATTATAATATGAAATATAGATGTGATTAGTTTCTTTTTTCTAATTTTACCAAATCAAATTTTAAAACTAATCATATGAAATTCTTAAAACAAACCCTTAATCTCATCTTATTTATGCTAGTATCTCAGGTTGGAGCGCAAAACAGAGTAACGCCCGAACTATTATGGAAATTAGGTCGTGTGAGTGATCTTCAATTGTCTCCCGACGAAACTAAATTGCTCTATGGCGTTACGAATTACGATATAGCTGCAAATAAAGGAAACCGCGATTTATATGTAATGCCGGTAAACGGTGGAGAAACTCAAAAAGTTACTGATTTTAAAGGCTCTGAACTGAATGGAGTATGGCGTCCTGATGGTAAAAAGATAGGATTTCTTACTGCTGAATCGGGTGATATGCAACTATGGGAAATGAATGCTGATGGAAGTGAGAAGATTCAGGTGAGTAAATTTGCAGGTGGAATCAATGGGTTTATGTATGCCCCTGACATGAAACATGTTTTATTTATTGCTGATGTGAAAATGGATAATACCGTTAATGAAGTGTATAAAGATTTGCCAAAGGCTGATGCAAGAATTATCGACGATTTAATGTATCGTCATTGGGATAGCTGGCACGACTTTGCTTATACTCATGTTTTTGTTGGGAATTATGAAAATGGCGCCATCAACAATATTACAGACATTATGAATGGTGAAAAGTTTGATTCACCACTTACACCCGATGGTGGTATGGAACAAATTGCCTTTAGTCCTGATGGGAAAACGATAGTGTATACTTGCCGTAAACTCCATGGTAAAGATGAAGCTATAAGTACCAATTCCGATTTATATGCATTTAATATTGATACAAAACTAACTCAAAACCTTACCGAAGGCATGTTAGGATACGACCAGGATCCTGTTTTTTCGCCTGATGGTTCTAAGATAGTTTTTAATAGTATGAAAACTCCGGGATACGAATCGGATAAAAAACGCATGATGTTATACGATTTTAAAACCAAAACGATGACTGATTTGTCAGCTACATTCGATCAGAGTTCGACTAATTTTAAATGGGCAGCCGATAACACAACCCTATATTTTATCAGTGGGATTAATGCTACTTACCAGTTATATTCAGTTAATATAAAAACTAATAAAATAGATCAAATAACAACAGGAAGACATGATTATACGGAACTTTGCGTAGGGAAAGATGCTTTGTATGGTTGTAAAATGAGTATTTCGATGCCTACCGAGATATTTAAAGTTGCAAAAGTTAAAAAGGCTTATCAGGAAACTCAACTAAGTTATACCAATAAAAACATTTTAAGCAGTGTCAAAATGGGACAGGTTGAAGAAAGATGGGTGACTACAACCGACAATAAAAAGATGCTGGTTTGGGTGATTTATCCACCCGATTTTGATAAGAATAAAAAATATCCTGCCTTATTATATTGTCAGGGTGGACCACAGTCTGCCGTTAGCCAGTTCTTTTCCTATCGTTGGAATTTCCAGATTATGGCAGCTAACGATTATATTATTGTTGCTCCTAACCGTCGAGGTTTGCCAACTTTTGGTCAGGAATGGAATGATGAAATTGCAGGTGATTATGCCGGACAAAACATGAAAGATTATCTCTCGGCAATCGATTCTGTTTCGAAAGAACCTTTTGTTAATGCTAAAAAACTAGGTTGTGTTGGAGCAAGTTATGGGGCTTTTTCTGTGTATTGGCTTGCAGGCAATCATCAGGGTCGATTTAAAGCTTTTCTGGCACATTGTGGTATGTTTAACCTCGAAAGCTGGTATGGAACGACAGAAGAAATGTGGTTTGCCAATCACGATTTAGGGGGAGCTTATTGGAATAAAAATCGTCCTAAAACCTACGATCTTTCTCCTCATAAATTTGTTCGCAATTGGGATACCCCTATTATGGTTGTTCATGGGGCCAACGATTTTCGCATTCCATTTACCGAAGGAATGCAGGCTTTTAATGCTGCACAACTTCAAAGTATACCAAGTCGTTTCTTGTATTTTCCTGAAGAATCCCATTTTGTATTGAAGCCTCAAAACTCTATTTTATGGCAAAGAGAGTTTTTTAGATGGTTCGATTCGTGGCTTAAATAGGGGGGATTTGGGGATAAATTGTCCGTAATGGGTGAGATTTATTGAGCAATTGTTTAACATTTAGCCAATTTTCTATGTTGGTGACGGAAGACGGACGTTTTATAAATAGCTCATTGAGTGGCCTTATAAATAGTTTAACTCAAGTGTGCAATAGATGCAATAGGGCTTGGTAAACTTGCAATCGAATTTAGATAAGTTGCAATCGCATTTGCTAAAGTTGCGATCGGACTTGGTAGACTTGTAATCGCGCTTGCTAAAGTTGAAATCGCATTTAGATGAGTTGCAATTGAGCTTGGTTGACTTGCAATCGCATTTACTTAAGTTGCAATCGCGCTTGCTAAAGTTGCAATCGGGTTTGGTAAACTTGGAATCGTATTTTTTAGAGTTGCAATAGGGGTTATTAGTTATGAGTTATGAATTATGAGTTATGAGTTTAGGGCGGAAAAGACTGAAGATTGAGGCTGAGATTATGGTTGAGGGGGGAAAACTGAACGCTGATGAGGCGGGAATAGGTATTTAGACTTTTAGGAAGAAAAAGATCCAAGTCCCAAATTCCAAGACCCATGGTGGGGGCGCTCATTTGAAACGTCATTGCGAGGAACTAACCTGCCCAACAGGCAGGGAAGGACGAAGCAATCTCAAGCCCAAAAGTTGTTTAGACGTATAGAAGAGAAAAACCGAACGCTGATGACACTGATTTTTATGATTTAATTGGGGGTTTTTAATTGCGAAAATATGATGAAATATATTTGCTAATTGCATCTTTATCTCCACACCCCTGATATAATATCAATAGAAACAAACCCCTTGACTTTATTACTTTAGCAACCTCAATTGAACATTATACCCTTGACTTTATTACTTTATAATTCCCAATTCTCCATCCATAATGCCGATAGGGATTAGATATCGGTAGAAACCATTGTCCCTTGTCAATTCTCAATTGAATAAAACCTCCTACCCCTACCAAACCTTAATAGAAATAGCAAACACCCACAAGCCTAAACCTTATTACCTTCTCTCCTCTTAATATGCTAATAAGGTTGGCGTTAGGGGGTTTAGTGGCTTTTCTACTAAGGTTTACATCGTATTTTTTTCTAGCAGAATATATCTTATAATGAGGATAATTGGAAAATTAATTGGTGTTTGGAGTGGAATTGTAATTACCGCTCAGTGGAAACATTTACCGCTTAGCGGCGTTGAAATAGTTTCTTCACAGAACTTTTCATACTCAACCATTAATTCTTTTTTTGTTTTCATTTTATTTATCCAATCAACTCATTAATAAATGTATCATCAAAATTCAAAATCTTGCATAAAATTCTTTCACTCCCTTTTATCTTAGTAATAGGGGGTATTGCTTTTTGAATTTTCAATGAAAGTTAGCCCCTTTTGAGTCAACGAATGATATCGAATATCTTTTTCTCTTTTTTCAAATTTCAAATATCCATCCACAACTAATATCTCAATAATAACTCCAGCATCAACATGATCTCTATATTTAAAACCTTGTTCTTTTTTTACAAATTCTAAAGCTGATTGTTCAAAATCATTTAACTTTGATTCAAAATGGTATTTGAGTTCATTGGTAATAAATTTTATTGCTTTCTCTTTATATTCACTTTCTGTCATAACTAAATGTTTTTGTAAAATGTTCTAAATTAGAATTTTTGGTTTTGTTCTTTATGATTTTAGCTTACTAATTGAGGTTTTAAATAGTTAAGGATTTGGGTTGCCTATATATTTTCTGAATTTAATTCTTCTTCAGTTTTGTTTTCTTGCATTTCTGTATATATTTTTTCTTCAAAGTCATAAAGTTCATTTGTGAATATTTCAAATGAATATTCTTTCGTTGGTTTAAAACCTATTTTATTATCAAATAACCTAAACATTTTATCTACATATTTTCCTGTCAATTCAAGATAGTAAATATCTGGCTTAAATGTATAAATAGCAGGTTTACGGAAGAATTTGTGAAGTGGATTATCTGATTCAACGAGATTGTATTTAGCAATATGATTCCACATATTATGTGCAGCACAACTGAAAGGTTGATAAACATAATTGTATAAGTCAATACAATTAGATTCTTCAGCCATTTGTCTAACACTTATTTCAGACCAATTTTTTAAACTTACTTCTGTAAGAAAAGTAAATCGTTGTTGATTAATCCAACTTTCTGTAGCCTCAACCATTATTTTTTCTTTTTCATCAGGTTCGTGATTTTTCATTTCTTCCTTTCTGTGTTCAAGTAGAAGTTTTTCTTGTCCCAAACCGAAGTAGATAAACTTTCTGGCTCTCAAAACAGGGTCAGCTATTATCCATGCAAAGTTAATGTAATTGTCAACTAAGCTACGCATAATGATCGGTGCGATATGACCATTCCAAATAGAACTACAACTCATAAAATTCATTGCGATGGTTATCTGTCTTGACATTAATCCACCAATGACTTCAAACTTTTCGGGAATGGTTAAATCCTTTTCCCAATTGTTCCAACGGTCCTTTAAGTCTTCTTCAATGTTTTGAGAGTAGCGGATCATTATTTTTTCTAATTCTTCGCTGTAAACCATTTTAACTAAAATAAAGATTATCAATATTATGCGGTTCACGTTTGTATGCCTGATTCCAAAAATATTTTTGCCATTTTTCACTTACTTCAATAAAAATATCCTGCTGAACAAAAATATTTATTGATGCTCTTAAAAGACTGGCTATTATTTTGGATTCTTCATTATCGGGATAAAATTCAATTTGATTTAAATTTAAGAGTTTGCTATCTTCCGGAACTTTCAAAATATCCATTTGAAAAGCGAAGTAAATTGTATTGGCTAATACGAATGTCGCTTCCTTACTTGATTTATCAAGCAGTGGTTTAATAATAGATTTCACATGTGTAATATCTTCGTCATTACATTCAGCAATTGGATTGTATAATAGAGCTCTTAATGGACATTCAGGAAAAGTCCTAATAAATGGCAAAATAGCTTCAATAATTTTTTTGTAATCACTATCTAAAAATAATTTCCCTAAAATTCTATCAATTTGATTCTGAGATAGTAATTCAAAGTTGCTAATAAAGCAAAATAATTTACTTTTTTCAAAATTTCGAGCTGACTGAATTTCTTCCAAAAGTTTAAGTGTAATTGAAGAAGCAACAGGAACCCCAAATTTCTCAATTAAAAATCCTTGCCAAATAATTTCAGGTAAGACCTTATTTAAGTATGGTGATTCATTAAACTGTCCTGGAAATGAATGTAAAAAAGGTGGCAAAAGTTTTTTACCAACTAATTTATGGTCTTTTAATATTTTGTTCTTCCTTTCAAATTGCATAATGAATTATTTCCCTTCCACAATCCCTATCTCCTCCCCCGTCAATCCATACAATTCATAAACCATTTCATCAATTTTCTTTTCAAGTTCTGTGGTTTCCTGGGATTGTTGTTTTAGGAAAATGATTTGATCAACTAAATCAATGAATGGTTGTTGTTCCTGTTCGGAAATATCTTTGATTGGAAGCAATTCAATTTTGTATTTTTTCCATCTGTTTGTTCCCATGCCAGAACTGGTAGAGATTTCATTAAAATACCATTTTGCGACTTTTGAGTTCAAAATAGCAAGCAAATATTTCAAATGCTTTCCAGTGGTAAAGAAAATTGAATTATTAAGATATTTACCACTGGTATCAAAAGCGAATTTTTGAGCATCCGAAAGTTCTCCCCAAACTATTTTCTCTTTATTAAATTCATCATAATACACACACGGACGCAATTCCCACCAATAATCACCTTGATCATCTCTGTCAAATAAACCTTTTCCCTTTCCTTTAATTGTTTCTCCAGTATTCTTGAAGAAAGAATAAATTGATGGATACATTTTACGAAAATAAATTTCCGGATCTTCATTTCCTTTATTTTGATTTGTCCAGCCTTGTTTAATAAGTATAACCCAAATGTCTTTCCAAGTGTAATCGTATTTTGAAATATCCTTACCTCTTAATGCTGGTTTAATTACATCAGCACAATTGGGATCTTCTTCAATAAGTTTATTTTTAATTTCTG
>CAIXTV010000113.1 GCA_903922465.1 uncultured bacterium | reverse complement strand
TCAGTTTTTGGAATCTGGCAAAATGCAAATTTATCGGTCATCAGTAAAAATAATATCTATAATCTGGCAACCAATTCTACAGGATCAAGTATCTCGGTTTCTGGCATCTGGATTAATGGCGGCCTGTTGGTAAAAGTTTACAATAACCTGATCAGCGATTTAAAAGCTCCTTCATCAACCAATCCAAGTGCCATACAGGGAATGTATATTACTGGTGGCATCAGTTCCCTGGACTATGTGTATTACAATACTGTTTATCTGAATGCAGTGAGTTCCAGTGGAAACTTCGGAACCTTCGGCATATACGCTAACATAGCTCCATTAGTTGATTTGCGCAACAATATTATCATAAATAAATCAACACCGGCGGGAACTGGCAAAACCGTTGCTTATCGCAGAATTAGCACTGACCTGAGTATGTATGCCAGCACTTCTAACAATAACTGTTTCTATGCGGGAACACCTTCTGCATCCAACCTGATTTTCTACGATGGAACCAATTCCGACCAGACCCTGGCTGCATTTCAGGCCCGGTCCGGAACACGTGATAATTTGTCGGTAACAGAAGATGTGCCATTTATCAATGTAGCAAGCATCCCATACAATTTACACATTAATACAGCGACAGCCACCCAGGTGGAAGGTGGAGGAACTGCGATTGCCACTCCCTTTGCGATAACTGATGATTTCGATGGGGATGCCCGCCACGGCACGGCACCCGATATCGGCGCCGATGAATTCAGTGGTACTCTGCTTGATATTTCGGCCCCATCAATTGCGTATTCCACCCTGGCAAATTCATCGATCCTTACGAGCCCTACCTTCGGAAATGTCGTGATCACAGATGCCCGGGGAATTAATTTTACAGCCGGCACCAAACCCAGGGTTTATTTTAAGAAATCTACGGAAACCAACTCCTATGCTGGTAATACAACTGCCAATAACGGATGGAAATTTGTGGAAACAACTTCCGGCTCTTCTCCCTGTTCGTTTACGCTCGATCTCACTTTACTGAATTCCGCAGCAGCGATAGGCGATGTTATCCAGTATTTTATTGTTGCCCAGGACGTAAAGCCCAATGTGGCAATCAATTCCGGTTCTTTTAATGCTGCACCGGCTTCGGTTGCTTTAACTTCCGCAGCCTTCCCTATAGGGGGAAGCATTAATTCTTATACCCTTGTGAGCAACATAAGCGGAACAAAAACAGTGGGCACAGGTGGCGATTATGGCACCATTGCCGCTGCAATAGCCGATCTTAACGCGAACGGAGTCGGGTCAGGAGGGGTTACCTTTAACGTGGCGGCCGGGCATACCGAAACTTTTGCTACACCCACAACAGGGTTGATCACAAATGTTACCAGTTCAGAATCGAACCCTGTGGTGTTTCAAAAATCGGGCGCAGGCGCCAATCCTTTGGTAACAGCGGCAGTGGGTGCTTCCACAACGGTGGATGGCATTATACTTATTGCCGGAGGCGATTACATTACTTTCGATGCGATCGATTTAAAAGAATCGGACGCTAACACGGATGCCACCAAGCAGATGGAATGGGGATATGCCATTGTAAAAGCTAGCTCAACAGAGGGCTCACAGAATATCACAATCAGGAACTGTACGGTTACTTTGAATAAAACCAATATGGCAACCATATGTATATATGGTGGTAACCATCCTGCCATTGGAACCACCCCATTTGCTATAACTGCAGCCTCAGGTAAGAATGCAAATATCAAAATCTATGGTTGCACGCTTTCCAACAGCTATAATCCCATCTATTTCAACGGTCCTACGGCCCTTGATTATTATGATACAGGCCTGGAAATCGGTACCGGTGGGGCCAATACCATTACCAATTACGGAGGTGGCAGTGCCACAACTTCCGGCATCTTTGTGAACGGGCAGAACGCACCCAAGATTGAAAACAATACAGTTACCCTGGGTACAGGATCTACCGGCAACGCCTATGGTATTTTAATAGACTCCAAATGTACCGGCAATCATAAGATCAACGCCAATACGGTTTCGGTTTCATCGAGTGCTACCAGCAGTTACCTATATGGGATCTCTAATGGCGCGCCTATTTCCACAACTCTCGATATTACCAACAATATCATTCAGAATTGCGATTATGCTACTGCTAATGGGGCGCTAGGGAACCGTATGTGCGGAATATATGATAATGGTTTTTATTCTGCCCGAACGGTAAATATTACCGGAAATACCATTGATGGTTTTACACACAGCGCATCAGGATTGTCCAGTAGTGGGAAAGTAAGTGGAATTTGGGAAATCAACCCGGTTGCTGAATTGAATGTAAATAACAATACCATAAAGAATTGCAACATGAATAATGGAAGTGGGACAGTTGAATTTACAGCCATTAAAATGGCTGGTGGAATCAACCAGACCGCCAGCAACAACTTCATATTTAACAACAAAATTAACAACAACACGGCTTATGGTCAAAATGTCGGCATCAGTACCGGAAGTGCATCGGTTGTTGTAATGAACGGTAACACCATACACGACAACAGCAACAACTATGGAAATGTGACGGGTATTAATGTATCGGGCACCGCAGCCAATGAAACCTATACGAACAACTGCATTTACAACCTTGCCAACACTGGTGGTCCAGGTGCAGCTGCTGCGGGTTTGTATGCAAGCACATCATCAAATAATACAAGCAGAACAGTTTCGGGAAATACCATTTACAGTTTATCCTCATTAAGCAGCGTTTACGGGATATATGAATCCTATGCTAATACCAATCTGTTTAAAAACAAGGTTTATGACCTGACCTCAACCGGTGACGGCAGCGCGACAGGAATATATCTTTACTCCGTGAATACTGTTTATGTGTACAATAATTTTATCAGCGATATAAAAGCACCTAATGCTACTTCCACACAACCTGCTGTAGCAGGAATCATGGCAACTGATTATTCCAGTTCCTATAATGCTTACATCGGAGCCTGGTACAACACGATTTATCTGAATGCAACCGGCACGGTTTCAGCGTTTGGATCCGCAGGTATCTATTCGCATAGTGATTACACCCTTGATTTACGTAATAATATTGTAGTCAACAATTCCACGCCGGGTGCTACCGGTAAAACCGTCGCTTACTGGAGGAGTAATTCTACTCTAACCAAATACGCAACCACCTCAAACAACAACTCTTTTTACGCGGGCACACCGTCGGCCACCAACCTGATTTTTTGGGATGGCACCAATGCAGACCAAACCCTAACCGACTTTAAAAGTAGAATGATTACCCGTGACCAAGCTTCGGTTACTGAAAATGTGGCTTTCGAAAATGTGGCAACAACACCTTTTGATTTGCATGTTAAAACTACTGTAGCTACTTTATTGGATGATGCCGGCACACCGGTTACCGCACCGATAGCAGTTACCAATGATTATGATAATGCAGTAAGAAATGTTAGCACTCCTGATATTGGTGCGCATGAATTTGAATACGCTCCTCCTCCACCTGTGGAGGTAATTGCTACAGAGGGAACCCCCGAAGGAGGGTACAACACCCTCAAAGAGGCGTTTGATTGGATAAATTCGGGCTTGCACAACGGCGACATTACGATCAAGATCAATGGCAGTACCTCGGAAACTGAATCAGCCGTATTGAATGCCTCCTTATCAGGGTCTACAGATTACACCTCTGTAAACATCTACCCAACAGCAACAGGTTTAAGTATTAGTGGTAATCTTTCAGCACCACTTATTGATTTGGATGGAGCGGATAATGTAACCATTGATGGAAGGGTGAACCAAACAGGTTTGAAAGATTTGAATATTGTGAATACATCCGTAACTGCAAACAATTTATTGGCTATTTCGGCCATCAGGTTTATCAATACGGCCGAAAACAATAAAGTGAAATATTGTACCGTCAAAGCTTCTGTATTGAGTACAGCAAGCGGAATTATTCTTTTTTCTACCGCAACGGCAGGCAATGGCAACACTGGAAACAGAATTGACAATTGCGACATTACATCGGATGCAAACAGACCTTACCAGGCAATTTATTCATTAGGGCTGTCAGGATATGTAAACAAATATGATACAATTTCGAATTGCAATATTTATGATTTCTTTAATAATGGTGCATCCTCCAATGGGATTTTTATTTCAAACTACTCTTCAGATTGGTCAATCACGGGTAATAGTTTATACGAAACAAGCCCTGTTGTTCCAAGCGGAGCCTATTACTATAGTTTTATTAAGGTTAGCAATTCAATGGGGAATAATTTCAACATTTCAGATAACTTCATCGGGGGTACAGCTTCCAACCATACAGGAATCTGGACAGTAAGTGCTGCTTTCGCACATGCGTTTTATGGAATATACCTGAGTGTTGGTACTACAACAGCCAGTTCTGTTCAAAACAATACCATTCAGGGTATTTCATACACGACTACATCGAGCGGCCCTTGTAATGGAATTTATATAAGTAGCGGCAGTGCAAATATAGGAACTTCAACAGGAAATGTAATAGGTTCTGTTGCAAGCCCTATCTCGCTTAATAGCTCAGGTACAAATGCAACAACCTATGGAATTAATAATGCAGGAGGAGGAGGAGCAGTATCCATCCAAAATAATACAATTTGCGCGATTACTACCATAGGTTCAGCCACTGCATCTCATAGCTTTTATGGAATAATTACAAACCCCTTCTCAGGAGCTTTAAATATCAGCAATAATATTATAGGAAGCACTACTGTAAATGGTAGTATCAATGCCAGTTCAACATCTACAAGCAGTGCTCAGTCTGTTTATGGGATATCCTGTGCAGGAGTCACACCTGTCATAAATGGAAATACAGTTGCAAATTTAGCAAATGCTACAACCAATACTACGGTCGGTACTATTGGTCAGATTATTGGAATTTCCACATCAACAACTGGTGCAAATACTATTAGGAACAATATTGTAAGGGATTTAACTATTGCTAATGCTAACACTTCGGCAACTAATACAGCATCGGTAATAGGTATTAGCCAAAGCAGTCCAACTGCCGGGCAAACTTTATCTGGCAATACTATTTATAATTTATCAAATACATATTCTTCTTTTGCAGGAGGTGTAATCGGGCTTTATTATACGGGTGCTACAACAGGTACTAATATCGTTTCAAGTAATTTTATTTATGGCTTGTCTGACACATCGGCAAGTGCAAGTTTGTATGGTATTAATATAGCAGGCGGCACCACAACCTACTCCAATAACATTATTAGCTTAGGCAATGGAATTTCAACAGGGAGTGCTATTTATGGTATAAAATTAAGTCCAACCGGAGCTAATACCAATCTTTACTACAATACAGTAGATATAGAAGGTACAGCTACAGGTGTAACCGGAAATACCTATGCACTTTCAAATAGTGCTTCTAGTACAAGGGTGTACAAGAATAACATCTTTAGCAATTCCCGCTCAGGCGGAACTACCGGAAAGCATTATGCTGTATCAATAACTGATAATACAACTCTAACTATTGATAATAATGATTATTATGCACCTAATGGTGTGCTAGGTGTATTTTCAGGGACAGACAAAACATCTTTATCAGACTGGGCAATTCCATCCGGAGGCGATACACACAGTAAAAACGTCAATCCGGGCTTTGCAAGTGCCGGAGGCACACTAGCTGCTAATTATCTACCTTCTTCATTAAGTTTAGCAGGTGTTACCGGTACCGGTATTACTACAGATTACGATTCAGCAAGCAGAAGCTTAACTATACCTGCAATGGGTGCCTGGGAATACGTTGTATGTACCGCCCCGTCCATTACTGGTCAATCAACAGCCGGAAACACACAATGCTTAAACGGAACATTCGCTGCAATAAGTGTTACGGCTACCGGAGATGGATTGAATTTTCAATGGTGCAAAAACACAACTGCTGATACTACAGGAGGGACAAACTCAAATAGCTATACACCTTTAGCTGATACTGCCGGGACCAGATATTATTATTGTAAAGTAACAGGAACTTGCGGCATAGCAACAAGTGTTATATCGGGAGCGTTTGTTACAAATGCTATTACTAGAATAGGCAGCCAATCTACAGCTTCACAAACAAAATGTTTAAATGGAACTTTTGTTCCTATTACTGTAACCGCTATTGGAACAGGATTGAGTTATCAATGGTATAAAAATGTAAGCGCTGATACAACAGGAGGAACTACTGTAGGTGTTGATTCAAGTAGTTACATACCTTTGGCAACTTCAACCGGAACTCTTTATTATTATTGTAAAGTAAGTGGAGGTTGCGGAACTACTCAAACAAGTTCAGTATCGGATGTATTTACAGTAAACCCTTTGCCGGTTGCCGGGGCTATTACAGGAGGAGATTCAGTTTGTATGGGAAATTCTTTACAATTAACTTCAAATGCAACAGGAACTGCAACCTTAACTTATGTTTGGAATTCTTCTGATACAAGCGTTGCAACAGTAGGTAATACTGGATTAGTAACACCTGTAGGAGCAGGCAATGCCAATATTACATATACTGTTACAGATGGAACTACAACAGCATGTTCAACTACATCAGCCACGCATGGAGTTACTGTTAAAGCCTTACCTGTACCAACTATTACCGGCTCTACATCTGTATGTTTTAACTCAACAGGAAATGTTTATACTACTGAATCAGGAATGACAGGATATACTTGGAGTGTAACCGGAGGGACAATTACAGCAGATAGTACTACTAATTCAGTAACTGTAACCTGGACTGCTTCAGGAGCTAAAAGCATTAGTGTTAATTATACTAATGTTAAAGGTTGTACTGCTGCTTCAGCAACAGTAAAGAATGTAACTGTAAATTCATTGCCTGTACCAACAATTAGTGGAAATACATCAGCTTGTATTAATTCAACAGGAAATGTTTATACAACAGAATCTAGCATGACAGGATATAGTTGGAGCATTGTCGGAGGAACTATTACAGCAGGAGGTACAACAAATGCTGCTACCGTTAGATGGGATACTTCGGGAGTTAAAAGCATTAGTGTTAATTATACGAATGGTAACAGTTGCACAGCAGCTTCTGCTACAGTATATAATGTAACAGTAAATCCGGCTTCAAACGGCGGCAATGTATCGGGTAGTGCCACTGTATGCAACGGCACAAATAGCACCTTATTGACACTTAGCGGCCATACAGGAACTGTTGTTAAATGGCAATACACCATTAATGGAGGCTCTAATTGGTATGACATTAGCAACACTAATACCGCATATACCGCAACCAATCTTACCACTCAAACTATTTACAGGGCAGTGGTGCAAAGTGGAGTTTGTAGTGCTATGCCCGGAGGCTACGCTTTAGTAACTGTTCAATCTGTAGTAACTGCAGGAACGATTGCAACAGCCCAAACTATTTGTAACAATACAGCACCTGTTGCTTTAACATCAGCCACAGCAGGCACAGGCTCCGAAACTATATCGTATGAATGGCAAACTAACGCAAGTGGAAGCTATGTTAACATTGGTTCAGCAACAGCTGCAACCTACCAACCACCAACACTAACAGCAAGCACTTCTTATCAGAGAAGAACGGTTTCGACAAATGGCAGTGGAACTAATATTTGTTACTCAAGTTATACAACACCTATAACTATGACAGTTTATAGTGCTTTCGCTTCAGGAGCAATAACTACAACAGGCGAAACTATCTGTTATAATACGAGCCCAAGTACAGAAATAGGGAATTCAACTCTAGCAAGTGGAGGAGATAATTCAATTTCGTATTCATGGAGATCTTCGGCTGATAGTTATGCTACGGCAATTAGTGGTGCAACACTAGCTACTTACACTCCTGCCGGCCCATTAACAACAACTACTTCCTATAAGCGTTATGCAAAGGATAATACCTGCAACACAACACCTGAAGTATCTGTCGGAACTTGGACAGTAACAGTTCGTGATAACTTTACATCAGGAGCTATAGCTTCAACAGGCGAAACTATTTGTTACAATACGACTCCAAGCACACAAATAGCAAATACAACCCTAGCAAGTGGAGGAGTTAATCCGATTACATATTCATGGAGATCTTCGTCTGATGCTTATACTACAGCAATAAGTGGAGCAACAGAATCTACTTATACTCCTGCGGGTCCTTTAGTAATTACTACTTCTTATCAGCGATATGCAAAGGATAATACCTGCAACACAACTCTAGAAGTATCTACAGGCACTTGGACAGTTACAGTAAATCCTTTACCTGTTCCAACTGTAAGTGGTCCTACTTCATTATGTAATTTTACTACTGGAAATGTTTACACTACAGAAGCCGGTAAATCTAATTATGTTTGGAATGTAAGTGGAGGAACTATTACAGCTGGAGCTGGAACAAATGCAATTACAGTTACCTGGAATAATGACGGAGCTCAAACAGTTAGTGTAAATTATGCCAACACATACGGATGTACTGCTGTTTCAGCTACTGTGTATAATGTAACTGTTAAAGCTGCCCCATCACCAGTAATTACAGGTAGCCCAAATGATGGAAATATTATTGCATTTGGTGAAACAGTAGAATATTGCACTCCATTAGTAACAGGTCATTTGTATTCGTGGACTGGGTTTGGTCAAATTATTCATACCTCTGTTAATTGTATCAGCGATCAATTTGTTAATCCATGTGGAGCACCCAATTCATGGACGATTACAGTATTTGAGACGGATCCTACTACCCATTGTTCTGCTAAGGCAATCAAAGATGTTTATTTTCATTAATCCTATCCAAAGTAAATAATGCAAAATCTTGCAAACTGTGTTGCTGAAATAAAGAAACAGATAACAGCAATTAATTTGCTAAGACTTAAAACCTTTTTAGCAACATAGAAAGTAAATTTAACTGGAAATAATCCTTGCATTATCCTTCTATAAAAAAGAGCGACATGAAAATGTCGCTCTTTTTTTTGGTGGTTGAGCATGTCCTGGTGGTTGAGCCTGTCGAAACCCCTTTTCGCTTCGACAGGCTCAGCGAGCCCATAAGCAGTGGAGAGGGGAGATTGCTTCGTCACAGCCTGATGGGCATCAGGCAGTTTCCTCGCAAAGATGGTAGAAGATTGCTTCGTCACAGTCTGATGGGCATCAGGTAGTTTCCTCGCAAAGACGGTAGAAGATTGCTTCGTCACAGCCAGATTAGCATCAGGCTGTTTCCTCGCAATGAGGGTTGTTGATTAGAATGGGTGGAAGGGTAGCGAGACGCTACGCCTAACAGGCTTAAATCATTCTTGTCATTAATTGAACAACTTAGCTAAAAAACCAAACTACTATCCATCCTATGTTGACAATAATTATTACATTTGTAATCTAATTACTTCCACCCAATGAAAGCCATGATACTCGCTGCGGGCTTAGGAACCCGTTTGTTGCCCCTTACTGAGCATACACCAAAAGCTTTGGTTAAATGCAATGGAGTTTGCTTATTAGAGCATGCAATCACCTCTTTAAAGCAGGCAAATATTTCAGAAATCATCATTAATGTGCACCATTTTGCTCAACAAATCATCGATTTTTTAGCCCAGCATCAAAACTTCGGCTTTCAGATACATATTTCAAACGAATCGGACAATTTGCTTGATTCAGGTGGGGGAGTGAGGCATGTTCTGTCACGGCTTTCAGGTTCTCAGCCTTTTCTGGTATGGAATGTAGATGTTCTTTCCAATATCTCAATCCCCAAAATGTTGAAAACCTTTCATGAATCTGAAAATCTGGCCTTACTTGCTGTTCGTCAACGAAGCACTTCTCGCTATTTGCTGTTTGATAATGAAAATAAACTTTGTGGTTGGGAAAACATCAAAACAAAGGAATGTAAATTAGTTCAATCTTCTTTGCATCTCAAACCTTTAGCCTTCAGTGGCATTCAAATCCTCCATCCTGACATTTTCGAACATAGCAAACTAAGGGGAGTTTTTTCTCTAACACAACTCTACCTCGAACTTTGCCAAATACATCCCATCAAAGCCTATCGCCATGATGCTGATTATTGGTTTGATCTTGGTACCACAGAAGCCATTCAGCGTGCAGAAACTTTTTTAAAATCAAATTCACACCTAAAATAACATCTACCTTGAAGCCATTTTTATTACGAATTGCCGAATACATTCATCAAAATAATATTGATACCCGCAGCTTATGTGTGGTGTTGCCCAATCGTAGGGCGAAATTATTTCTCAATAAACATCTTGCAGCTGTTTATCAGAAAAACATTTGGGCTCCTGAAATTCTATCCATCGAAGATCTGGTTTTTACCATCACCCAACTTCAAATAGCAGATTCACTAAAGCTTTTGATTGAATTGTATCAAATACATCTACAGCTAGATAAGCAAAATCCTCGAACTTTCGACGAGTTTATTGGAACGGGCATGCTAATGTTACACGATTTTAATGATGTAGATATTGCCTTAGCAAACGCGAGTGATATTTTCTCTTATCTTTCAGAAGCTAAAGCAATAAGCCGCTGGTCGCCAGATGGCACCCCGCTTACAGCGAATGAAAAAGAATATTTAAGCTTCTTTAGCAAACTCAAAGAGTATTATCAAAAGTATGCTGAGGTTTTATTATCGAAAAAGTTCTGTTATCAGGGCTTAGCTTATCGATATGCAGTTGAAAGCCCTTCTCTGATTAAAAGCAACTTGTGTTTCGACAACATCTTGTTTGCTGGGTTCAATGCTCTTTCACCTGTCGAAGAAAAACTTTTCGAGTGTATTCAGAAAGAACGCAATACTAAGATTTTATGGGATGTCGACGATTATTATTTTAGCAATCCCAACCACGAAGCAGGTAAATTCTTACGTAAACATGCAAAAAATCCTCACTTCGATGTCCTACAACATCTTTCAAAAGATTTCCTTGAACCTAAAAAACTTACTTTAATCGGGGTGCCACGTATGGTAGGTCAGGCAAAAACTGCTGCTGCAATTCTGACTACTGAATTTGCAAGTGATTCGAAAATAGAAAAAACAGCCTTGGTTCTTGCCGATGAAAGCCTGCTTTTCCCGGTTCTCAACTCCATTCCCGAAAGTGTGCATACACTGAATCTAACTATGGGACTCCCTTTGCGCAATACTCCCATGTATAGTTTCTTCAATCAATGTTTTAGCACTGCAAGTAATGCATCGCGATATCAATTGCTTCGTAAAAGTCCACAAGCAGTTTATTATTTTAAAGATATAGTCGCTCTACTGCAACACCCTTATATTAGAACACTTTTTTCAGGTGAATACGATTATCTGCTGAAAATACTCGCTGAAATTAATTCAAAGAACCGTTCATTTTACACTGCTAAAGCTATACAGGATTTGTTTCCCGGCATAAGTATAATTGGAAGACAATTTATCGAACAACTTTTCATACCCGAAATCAAGCCTTCAGGTTTTATAAAAACCCTTCAACAACTTCTAGGGCTCATTCGCGATGGATTTGTTTATGTTCTGAAAAATTCAAAAATCCCTAGCTTCGAAATCGAACTTGAATATCTGTTGCATTTTGATAAACTTTTGGCGACTTTATCCTCTTATTTCGCCCAAGGAAATTATATCACTCAAATATCAACACTTAAAAGCATTTTCGAACAACTTTCAATTCTTGAATCAGTTCCATTCTATGGTGAACCTTTGCAAGGATTGCAAATATTAGGCTTGCTCGAAACCCGTACATTAGATTTTGAAAATATTATATTGCTTTCGGCAAATGAAGGCAATATCCCTTCAGGAAAACATCAACAAACTTTTATCCCTCCCGACATTCGAGCTGAGTTTGGTTTGCAAACCCATCGCGATAGGGAATCTATTATGGCGTATCACTTTTATCATCTACTCCAAAGGGCTAAGAATATATATCTTGTATATAATACAGAAAGTGGCGAAATGGGTGGAGGCGAAAAGAGCAGATTTATTGCGCAATTATTGCATGAACTCCCCAAATATAATCCCAAGATTATAATTGAACAACAATTTGTCAACATCAATCCCAAATTAACAAATTCACTAAAGCCATTAATAGTAGAGAAGACTCCGGAGATTATGCAATTATTGAATGATAAAGCAGTAAAGGGTTTCTCTCCTACTTCCCTAATTAATTATTTAAGGTGCTCGTTGAAGTTTTATTTTAGTGATATTATTGGCTTAAGGGAACCTGAAAATATTACTGAAGAAATAGATGCCAAAACTATGGGAACCATTATTCATGATGTGCTTGAGAATTTGTTTATTCCATTTACAGGTAAGGTAATGAAGGAGGATGATTTTAAAGGAATGTTAAAGATAGTGGATGATTTGATAGAAAAATCTTTTTTAAAGAATTATCAGGATGGAGATATCGCAAACGGTAAGAATCGTCTGACAGCTGAAGTTATAAAATGTTATCTATATAAACAGATAGAGTTTGAAATAAAAGAAATAAAGGTGTTTTCGAATGAAAACAAACAACAAACAATTCTTGCAGTTGAAAAATGGCTAGGCACTCATTTGGAAATTGACTTAGATGAGGATGCCCTTTCGGTGAAGCTAAAAGGGAAATGCGATCGCATTGATAAAATTGGGGATAATGTGCGAATTATTGATTACAAAACAGGGAAAGTAGAAAAAACTGAACTCGAATTTTCTGATTTCATGGAACTCATTATTAAAACCAAATATGAGAAATCATTTCAATTACTGATGTATGCTTATTTATACAGTAAAAATACAGTGTTAAAACTATTGGAAATGGAAAGTGGGATAATAGCTGTAGGTAAACCACAAAAAAGTTTTCTAAAAGTGAAGATTGATAAATCGGAGTTCATTAATCATGACCAAATACTTGAATTTGAAAAAGTAATTAAATTCGTATTAAATGATATTTTCAACTCAAAGCTCCCTTTTAAAAAAGCAGAAGATACAGCCAGATGTAAGTTTTGCCCTTATCTTTCCATATGTGGGCGTTAGACTTGTGAAATCATGCAATAATTTGCTGAACTATTTTTTTTAATCAAGAAATTTGAATTTTAGATTAAATATTTTTTTAAAGTAAAAATAATCAAATCAGTACTGAGGTGAAATTAAAAAACATTTGATAATCAGTTGTTTTAGCTATGTTGACTTCCTAATATTGTTGATTGATTTCTTCATAGAATAAGCTTTTATTGAAGCAATATTTTAATTTGTTTTTTTGTTTCAGGATTATTTTCTAATATTGTAAAAATAATATTTTCGTAAAAATAGTTTTATTTAATTGATATTTAGTTTATTGAACCCCTTTAACGGTTTAGATTTATGAAAAAACCTGGAATTGCAGATATTGCTGAGAGTTTAAGAGTATCGAAAACATTAGTTTCGATGGTGTTAAACGGATATGGAGATAAACATGGCATTAGTGCCTTAACTCAGCGCAAAGTTATCCTAAAAGCAGCAGAACTTAATTACCAACCTAATAGGGTGGCGAGAGGATTACGCTTAGGAAAGTCGAACATTATAGGACTAGTTGTTGCCGATATTTCAAACCCGTTTTATGCTTATATTGCTCGTTATATTGAAGGTTATGTAAGTGCCGCAGGTTACAACCTAATGATATGCAACACTCATGAAGATGTAGAAAAGGAAAAAGCAATAATCCAAATGCTTCGTGAACAGCAAGTGGATGGTGTGATTGTTGCAACATCCAGCTCTGACCCTATGGATTTTGTTAGGCTTCAGGAAGAGAAATATCCATTTGTGCTTATTGACAGATGTTTCAAAGATTTAAAGATGAACGCAGTAATAACAGATAACTATTCTGGAGCGTTTGAAGCTGTTGAACATCTGATAAACATGGGTTACCAACGTATTGGTCATATAACTTTGACCCCCGATTATTTAAGTACTTTAACCGAACGAAAGTTGGGTTATATGAATGCCTTACGCAAGCATAAAATTAAACCCTCTCAAAAACATATTTTAACAATTCCCTTTTCTGATATAAAGGCTGAGTTGCGCAATAAATTGATTTCTTTACTTAAAGGTCCTAATGCTGCCGATGCCCTTTTTATTGGTAATAATAATTTGACAGTTTCTTGTTTGGAAGTGCTAAATGATTTAAAGATAAGAGTACCCCAACACATGGCTATACTTAGTTATGATGATATTGAACTTTTTAATGTAAATTCACCCAGCATCACGGCTGTTGCTCAACCACTAGAGGCTATGTGCGAGCAGTCGGTTAGTATTTTAATCGATAATATATGTCGTAAATCAGATCCTTCATTTGTGCCTCGCTTGGTGGTGCTTAAATCGAAACTTATTATCAGACAATCATGTGGAAATGACTTTAATAAACTAATAATCAACAAATAAATTTCATAAACTAATTCCTTTATTATGTTTAATTCTAATCCTTTTAATACCTTTAAATCAAATAAGGGTATTTTGATTTTAGTGATTCAGTTTGCTTTTATCTGCAATGTGATTATTGCGCAGCAAAAGCCTGATTACTCTACTATGGTGAATCCTTTTATTGGAACAGGTGGCCATGGACACACTTACCCTGGAGTTTGCCTTCCTTTTGGGATGGTTCAACTAAGCCCTGATACTCGCCTTGAAGGTTGGGATGGTTGTTCCGCCTATCATTATTCGGATAGTATCGTTTATGGGTTTTCACATACCCACCTTAGTGGTACAGGTTGTTCTGATTATGGTGATATTCTTTTAATGCCTGCCACAGGAAAGATTGCTTTGAAGAATTACGGCTACGCAAGCGCCTTTAAACATAAGAATGAGAAAGCTTCTGCTGGCTATTATGCTGTTAAATTGGCAAATAATATTCAAGTGGAGTTGACTGCAACAGACCGCTGTGGGTTTCATAAATACTCTTTCCCAACGAACACTAAAAATCATCTCGTACTGAACCTTGCTCATCGTGATGAGGTATTGGAGTCATACATCATTATTGAAAATGATAGTACTATTAGTGGTTTACGCCGCTCAAAAGCTTGGGCTGACGACCAATATGTGTATTTTACCCTTCGTCTTTCTAAACCATTAACCCAAGCACAAATGCTTAGAAATGATTCTCTTGTTTCTATTCCAAAAAACCAAAAAGTTGATAATAAAAATCTAATTACAGCTTTTTCATTCGACAATATTAAAGAACTTTATGTGAAATTGGCTATCTCATCGGTGAGCATTGAAGGCGCAAAACTGAATCTTAAAGCCGAAATTCCTGATTGGGATTTTACAAGTGTTTTAAAGAATGCAAAAAATGATTGGAACAAAGAACTAGGGAAAATTGAGATTGAAGGTGGCGCAAAAGAGCAGCAAGAAGTGTTTTATACAGCAATGTATCACTGCATGCTAGCACCTAATTTATATTCTGATGTTGACGGTTCCTTCAGAGGGAGAGACTTGAAAGTGCATAAAACCGATGGTTGGGATTGTTATACTGTTTTTTCGCTTTGGGACACTTACCGTGCAGAACATCCTCTATTTACGATTATTGAACCTAAACGTACCCTCGATTTTATCAAAACCATGTTGTCACAATATGAAACCGGTGGCATTTTGCCCGTTTGGGAATTATCAGCCAACGAAACCAATTGTATGATTGGCTACCACTCTGTTTCGGTTATTACCGATGCATATATCAAAGGTATTCGTAATTTCGATACTAATAAAATGCTTGAAGCCATGAAAAGTGGAGCAAGTTCTGATAAGAGGGGACTATTGCCTTATCGTCAGTATGGTTATATTCCTTACGACATTGAATCGGAGTCAGTTTCAAAAACTCTTGAGTATTCTTATGATGACTGGTGCATAGCCCAGTTTGCTAAAGCTATAGGGAAGGATGATTATAAGGAATTTATTAAGAGAGGACAATATTATAAAAACGTTTTCGATCCAACTACTGGTTTTTTTAGGGCTAAGGCCAATGGAAAATGGTTTGCCCCTTTCGAACCAAGAGAAGTTAATTTTAATTATACTGAAGCTAATGCATGGCAATATAGCATGGCTATTCCTCAGGATATAGAAGGATTTATTAAACTACTAGGAGGCAAAAAAGCCTTCGAAAATAGATTAGATTCTCTATTTTCGACTAGTTCGAAGACTACAGGAAGAGATCAATCGGACATCACTGGCTTAATAGGACAATATGCACATGGCAACGAACCCAGTCATCATATGGCTTACCTTTATAACTATGCAGGAACTCCTTGGAAGACTCAAGCAATGGTTAAGAAAATTATGAATGAACAATATTTTCAGAAGGAAGATGGCCTTTGTGGAAACGAAGATTGTGGGCAAATGTCTGCTTGGTATGTAATAAGTGCAATGGGACTTTATTCGGTTACACCTGGCACCAATATCTACAACCTTAGTAGTCCTTTATTTGACAAAGTTACTCTGCATCTTGAAGGTGGAAAAGAACTTGTTATAAGTGCTCCAGGTGCTTCGGGAAAAACATATATACAGGGTCTTAAGGTAGATGGTAAAGAATGGAATTGTCCTTTTATTACTCACGAACAATTGATTAAAGGAGCGAAGTTGGAATATCAAATGTCTGATCAGCCTAATAAATCATGGGGAATGGGCAAAGAAATAGTTAACCCAAGTGCTATCACAGATAATTTGATTACCGTGGCTCCTTATGTTGCTTCAGGCGAAAAAGTTTTTGCCGATTCCTGTCTATTCAGCCTTGCTGGTATCGACAATTTGAGTGCCATATATTACACTATAGGAGACAAAAAGCCTGATACGACATCTATCCGTTACAAAAAACCTTTTTATCTTACCGAAACTACCCACATGCAATACATTGCCTATAATACCCAAACAGGTTACAGCAAGCAAGGAAGTTCGGTTTTTACTCGAATTCAGAAAGGGGTGAAAATCCATCTAGGAACGAAATATGCACCTGCTTATTCTGCTGGTGGGGATGAAGCTTTAATTGACAACATCCGTGGAGCCAACGATTTCAGAACAGGAACCTGGCAAGGTTACGAGGGAATTAATCTTGAGGCGATTATTGATTTAGGAAAGATAAGCCCTGTGAATTTAGTGTCACTGGGTTGTCTGCAAGATATTGGCGCTTGGATATTTATGCCCGAAAAAGTAACGATTTTGGTTTCTGACGATAATATTAACTTTAGAGAAATAGGTGTTCTCAAGAACAATATTCCAAAACAATCGAAAGAAATTGTAACCAAAAACTTTGAACTAATAACCATGAACCTTCAGGCTAGGTATGTGAAAGTGGTTGCTTATAATATGGGCAACTGCCCCGATTGGCATCCTGGTGCTGGTGGTAAAAGTTGGATATTCGCCGATGAAATCATTATTAAATAATTCAGAATACTAACTATAAATTCGGTTTTTAGCTCTTGATTTAATTAAAATACAAACGGAATATTTGCTTTTATTACTTGTTGTATTGAGAAAAGTCCGGAGTTTACTATAAGTTCTTCATCCTTATTTAACTTCGAATAGTATTTACTTAAAATGTTGCACTGATGATGTAAAGTTGTATGCTTTTAATATGAAGAGTTGAGAATATAATCAGAAAGGGGAAATAATAGTGGTTAATGAAATGCAAGTATTGTTAATCGATTAAAAAACAGTGTAATAGGTCGCTAGGGAAGTATTAAAGGGTATACGAATTATTTAAAGTGATAGCAAAAAACACATAAGTGAAGGAAAATATATAATAATAAAAAGTAAATCTGGATGTTGCCCCACATAGCTTATTAAATGCATTTATGGTATGTATGAGATTTTGATTAGGCAATATTCTATAGGACATCATAAGTATTAAAATAGAAAACGAGTTTAAACACTGTAATAAGCTTCTTTAAAGCGTCAAAATTTAGCTAAATGCAATACGCCAAACCATCCTTTACCTCTAAAGTGCTGTTAATAACTGCTGCTTGCATTTGGGGCTTTGCTTTTGTAGCACAAAAAGAAGGCGGACAATTGTTAGGAGTATTTACCTTTAATGCTATTCGCTTTGGTTTGGGAACCTTAACACTTTTACCTATTCTCCTTTGGATTCAACGTAAAGAAAACTTAAGGCTTAATCTTCCACTGTTGAATGCCGGAATGCTTTGCGGCTTGTTTCTTTTTGGGGGCTCTTACCTTCAACAAAAGGGAATTTCATTCACTTCAGCTGGTAATGCTGGATTCTTAACTGGACTTTACATCCTTATTGTTCCATTGGTTGGCATTTTCTTTGGCAAAAAAAGCGGGATTGCATTGTGGTTAGGCGCCATCATTGCAGTGTTTGGTATGTATTTACTTACAGTAAAGGAAGGCTTTCAGGTTTCAGCGGGCGATATATTGGTGTTTTTCGGAGCTTTTATTTGGGCTGGCCATGTCCTTGTGGTAAGCCATTTTGCACCCAAACACAATGCCTTCATGCTTGCTGCAGTGCAGTTTGCCGTGTGTTCTATTCTGAGTTTGATTGGGATGTTTTTGTTCGAAGAGCCTTTGGTTATCAATATCTACCAGTCCTATTTGCCCCTGCTTTATACTGGGATTTTATCTGTTGGAGGGGCTTTCACCCTTCAAGTGGTTGCTCAGAAAAAAGTGCATCCTTCAGTTGCTTCTATAATATTAAGTCTAGAATCACTATTTGCAGCAGTTGGAGGATGGTTGCTTTTAAACGAAAAAATGAGCATTAAAGAGCTCACCGGCTGTGCCATCATAATGATAGGGATTTTGGTTGCACAAATCAATTTTTCAACAATAAAAAATCAAAAAATAACTACATGAAAAGATATTATTTTGTTATAATCCTGCTAACATTTAGCTATTATGCCTCCGCCACAGGCAAAGTTCCCTCTATCATTCCCCTCCCTTCGAAAATTATAATGAAAGAAGGAACCTTCAATATTACACCAAAAACGCTAATTGTTATCGATGATCAGACTAATGGATTGATTGAAGTAGCGCATGTGTTCATTGCAAAACTTAATTCCCTAATGGGGACGGCTTCGGAAGTGCTGACTTTCGAAGCTGGTAGAAAATATACAAATGTAATCATTTTTGAAACTAAAGCTGTTCTTTTTGATAGCCTTGGAGAGGAAGGTTATATTATGGATATCACAACAAAACAGCTTATTATAACAGCCGCTTCTTCCAAGGGCATTTTTTACGGCTTGCAAAGTTTGTGGCAACTATTCCCTGCCAATATTATTAACCCAAAATTAATTAGTAAATCCTACATCCTACCTTGTCTCACAATTGTTGATAAACCTCGCTTTCCCTGGAGAGGAATGCTATTGGATTGCTGTCGCCATTTTATGCCAAAAGAGGTTGTTTTGAAATATATCGATGCTCTTTCTTTTTATAAAATGAACCGCCTTCATTGGCATCTCACCGAGGATCAGGCATGGCGTATCGAAATTAAGCAATACCCAAATCTTACTGCCTTTGGCAGCAAAAGGATAGAAGAGGACAGTAGCGAATACAAAGGTTTTTATTCGCAGGAAGACATAAAAGAAATAGTTGCTTATGCAGCAATAAGAAACATTAGTATTGTTCCTGAAATAGAGATGCCAGGACATGCTGTTGCTGCCATTGCTTCCTATCCATATCTTTCATGCACTCAGGAGCAGCTCACAATCGAACCAAAATGGGGGGTGTTTAAGGATGTGTACTGTGCTGGTAATGATTCTGTTTTTCAGTTTCTTGAAAATGTGCTTAACGAAGTTATGACCCTTTTCCCTTTCGAATACATTCATATTGGGGGTGATGAAGTTCCCAAATATAGATGGGATAATTGTCCAAAATGCACTACACTTAGGAATACTTTAGGCCTAGATAATTCCGATCAGTTGCAACAATACTTCATTAATCGTATAAATAATTTTCTTAAGAAGTCCCAAAAAAAGATTATAGGTTGGGATGAAATTCTTGACGGTGGAAATCTTAGTAATGTCACCATTCAATCGTGGAGGGGAATGGAAGGTGCGGTGAAAGCTGCCAAAACAGGGAATGATGCAATTGTTTCTCCCACGAGTCATGCTTATTTCGATGCTGGTGTTCAGGCAATTTCTCTTGCAAAAGCTTATAGCTTCGAACCTCTTCCCTCAGAACTTTCTGGAGATGAGAAAAAACATGTCCTTGGTGGTGAATGCAACATCTGGACAGAACGCATCACTCCTGCAAATATAGATAACATGGTGTTTCCTCGCTTACTTGCCATGGCTGAGGTTTTATGGAGCCCAAAAGAACAGCGAAATTATGTTGGATTTAAGAAGAGAGTTGACAAACATTATGATATCTTAAAACAAATGCGGATTAACTATGGCTTTGAAGATGTGCCAGTAGTGTTTAATATTCATTATGTTGAAAATAAAGGATTTAACATTAAACTTTCTAGCGGACAACAGGGCATAAAACTCTTTTTTTCTATTGAAAACATGAACAATAAAGAATATAAGCCTTATACGGTTCCCCTCACTATAAATTCTTCTTTCACTATAAAGGCAAAAGCGAATTACAAGAGTGTGGCAGATACAACTTTATACATTAGAAAACTTGTTCTTCATAAAGCTTTAAACAAAGGGATGACTTTGGCTAACCCGTATAGTCCAAATTACGAAGCCGCTGGAAATTATGCTTTGATAGACGGATTAAAAGGAACAGCTAACTATCGTGATGGTTTGTGGCAAGGTTTCCAAAAGCAAAATATGGAGGCAGTTGTCGACTTGAAGAAGATTATGCAAGTGCAGTTCATTTCTGCTGGCTTCCTTCAAAGTGCGCCTTCTTGGATATTTTACCCCGAATGGGTTGAGTTTTCAGGCTCAGTGGATGGAGTTATATATACCCAAATCTCAAAAATAGAAAACACTATTACCATGAAGAGCGAAAATACCCAAATCCATGATGTTGAAACCACATTTACTCCAGTTCCTTTTCGGTATATAAAGGTGGTTGCTAAAAATGTTGGCGTCTGCCCTCCTTGGCATAATGGGGCAGGAGGGGAGGCTTGGGTTTTTGCCGATGAGATAATTGTTAAATAGCCAAATATATTAAACCTTAATAGCCGAAATTAAATTTTAAAAGAAAAAAAATACTTCCAAAGAAGGTTTAAAGCAAAACTAAGGAATGTAACTATGAATAATAGAAAAACAAGTATAAAAGTCCCCGATTATAAATGAAAAATACTGTATCTTTGCACAAGAAGTCAGTCAAGCAATTTACAGTTAAACCAAAATAAATCTAAAATAAAATAATTTATGGAAACAAAGCAAAAATCAAATTACACCTATCCGTTAATTACCCTGACGACCTTATTTTTCATGTGGGGATTTATCACCTGTATGAATGATATTTTGATCCCCTATCTGAAAGGAGTGTTCGAACTCACACACTTTCAAGCAAACCTGGTGCAGTTTGCATTTTTCGGAGCTTATTTTATCGGCTCGCTAATTTACTTCATCCTCTCTCTGACCTTAGGCGACCCCATTAATAAAATAGGATATAAAAACGGTATCCTTATTGGTTTATTCATCTCTGCTGTTGCCTGTTTTTTGTTCTATCCTGCGGCAAACACCTTTCACTCTTTTGGTGTATTTCTTGGCGCTTTATTTTTGTTAGGCATCGGCTTTACTATATTGCAAATTGCAGCAAATCCCTATGTTGCCATTTTAGGTTCGCCCGAAACGGCATCCAGTCGTTTGAATCTTTCGCAGGCATTTAATTCTTTAGGCACCACTATAGCGCCTGTGTTAGGTGGTTTCTTTATCTTTGAATATTTTGTAACCAAAGGCGATGTGGGCGCGCAATCGGTTAAGATCCCCTATTTAATCATTGGAAGTGTTTTAATCTTGCTGATGGTGTTTATATGGTTTTCTAAACTTCCCGTTTTTAAAAGCACCGAACAAATAGAAACAAAAGCAGGAGCCTTGAAACATCCCAATTTGGTATTTGGAATGTTGGCAATCTTTTTTTATGTAGGTGCTGAAGTTGCCATTGGTAGCAATTTGGTTTCCTTCTTAAAACTTCCACAAATCGTAGGTTTCACCGATTCGGAAGCGAGTAATTACCTTGCTTACTATTGGGGTGGCGCTATGATTGGAAGATTCCTGGGAGCTATTTCTTTGAGTGCAATGAAAAAGACATCAAAGTATCTTTTAATGTTATTTATGGCTGTGTTGACTTTTTTGTTGATTTTTGTGATTACATGGTATATGAAAGGGTTAACATTCGACAAAGTTTGGTACTATTTAATCTTTATTATCATCAATTACTTTATGTTTATGCTCGGACGTTCCATTGCCTCGCGAACCCTCGCATATTTTTCAGTCTTGGCATTTTTACTTTTGCTAACAGCGATTTTCACCACCGGCATGGTATCCATGTGGTGTATGTTGGCAATAGGTTTATTCAATTCCATCATGTGGTCGAATATTTTCACCTTGGCTATTGACGGATTAGGTCGTTTCACCTCACAAGCCTCTTCCTTATTGGTGATGATGATTTTGGGTGGCGCCTTATTGCCTCCTATACAGGGAATGTGTGCAGATACATTTGGTGTACAGGCGGCTTTTGCTGTGCCATTGTTTTCGTATATTTATCTTGTATTTTATGGACTTAAAGGCTATAAACCACGCCTATTAAAATAAAACTCTATGGAACTCATTTCACTCGGAATAGATATTGGAGGAACTAATACCATTGCCGGTTTTGTCGATCGCAATGGTAAGGTTCTTGATAAGGTATCTATTCGTACATGCGACTACGAATTAATTGGCGATTATATGCATGCCCTTACAGCCGAAATTAATAATAGTTTTGCTCCTCTTAAAGATAGATATAGTTTGTGTGGAATTGGAATTGGGGCTCCTAATGGAAACTACTTTACTGGGACTGTTGATTTTGCCCCAAACCTAAGGTGGAAAGGGGTGCTGCCACTAGCAGAAATGTTTCACCAAAGGTTTAACGTGCCCGCTGTATTAACTAATGATGCTAATGCTGCTGCTATTGGTGAGATGATGTACGGTGGTGCTCGTGGAATGAAAGATTTTGTTGTTGTAACACTTGGAACAGGAGTAGGTAGCGGTTTTGTTGTAAATGGAGAATTGGTATATGGACACGATGGTTTTGCTGGAGAACTCGGACATACAATAGTTGATACAGAAGGTAGGTTATGTGGTTGTGGAAGAAAAGGTTGCCTCGAAACATATACTTCAGCAAGCGGCCTTAAAAGAACAATGATTGACCTTTTAAATAAATCTGAAACTCCATCTAATTTAAGACATTTTGATTTAGATTCTATTTCTGCTAAGATGATAGCTTTTGAAGCAAAAATGGGTGACATATTAGCAATTGAGGCCTTTGAAATTACGGGAAAGATTCTTGGCCTCCAACTTGCTAATACTATCGCATTAACTAGTCCTGAAGCCATCTTTTTATATGGAGGACTGAGTAAGTCGGGAGATGTGTTGTTTGCTCCAACCCACAAGTATATGGAATTATATTTACTTAATATTTTCCAGAATAAAGTAAAATTACTTTACTCTGAATTGGAAAGTGATCACGCTGCCATATTAGGAGCAAGTGCTTTGGTTTGGAAAGAATTAAATTGATTAAATATCAATATTGCTGGGAAATTTATTTATAGCTATCTTAGTAAATGGAAAATGAAATGAAATTAGATGAGAAAATTCTCAACGAAACTTTTCGTTGTGAAAAAACATTTGATTGTTTAAAAAACAAAGATCATGTTTACTGTAAAGTGGAGAATTCAAGTTTCGAAAATATACTCTTTGTTAAATGTTTGAGTGCTGATGTATGCAGTTACAAAACCTCTTTTGGTACTTCCTTTATGTGTAATTGCCCAACCCGAAATGAAATCTTTAAAAAATACAGGCTTTAAAACTTAAAGTAAGAATAAGATTCTGAAATATAAAAGACCTTTAACTATTCTCAATTCTTTAATCAAATGAAAAAATATTTATTTTTGTTGACGTTAATTGTTATTTGCAATTTCATGGGATATTCTCAACATTTAATTTCAAACGAATTGATTAGGCAGCAAGTGAACCATGACTATACTGCCCGTAAGAGACTTATGCTTTTAGCGAATAAGGATTTGAAAGATTCCTTCCTAATCTCTTTAAATCTCAAAGAAACAGAAGCGTTCAGGTTTCTTTATGCTTATATGCCATTGAATGATGTTGCAGACCACGAAGCTGCCTTTTATCTTAAAAACATACGCTCAAGTCTTAAGGCACAACAATATTTCGCATGGGGAGAGTCTATTCCTGAAAATATATTCTTGCATTTCGTATTACCTGTAAGGGTGAATAATGAGTTTCTCGATTCGTCGCGCTGGGTGTTTTTCGATGAGCTGAAAGAGCGCGTGAAATCGTTAAGCATGGAGCAAGCCATTCTTGAAGTGAATCATTGGTGTCATGAAAAGGTTTGCTACCAAGGAACTGATGGAAGGACGTCTTCTCCCTTATGCACTATTAAAACTTCTTTTGGAAGGTGTGGCGAAGAATCGGTTCTTACTGTTGCAGCTCTGCGTGCTGTGGGCATACCGGCTCGACAATGTTACACCCCTCGTTGGGCACATTGTGATGACAATCATGCCTGGGTGGAAGTTTGGGTTAATGAAAATTGGCATTATATAGGTGCCTGTGAACCCGAAGCCACTTTAGATCAAGCCTGGTTTACAGCTCCAGCAAAAAGAGCCATGCAAGTGAACACAAATGTGTTTGGTAAGTACAATGGGAATGAGGAAGTCCTGCTAAAAGGGAAGTATCATACCCGAATTAACTTAATTCAGCAATATGCTGAAACGAAGAAGACAATAGTAAAGGTGGTAAACGAGAAACACCAAGCCATTGATAGTGCGCAAGTGCTGTTTTGCCTTTATAATTATGCAGAGTTTTATCCTTTGTCGAAGACTACTACAAACAAATATGGGGAATGTAACCTAAAGACAGGCTTGGGTGATATTATTGTATGGGTAAGTAATAATGGGAAGTTCAATTATGCAATTATAAAAGCCAACAAAAGAGATACGCTTGTGATTTCACCTACTAAAACATTTGCTTCATTACAATATGAAACCTTTGATTTGGTGCCTCCTCCCGAACTCCCCATAAATGAATCTTTTTCATCTGAATTGGCTAAATTGAACACTGCCCGTCTGCATTTTGAAGATAGCATCCGCAACAACTATATGAAAACTTTTCCTGATAGCGGGCAGGTGAGTGACTTTGCAACCGGCTTGGGTGTTGATTATGATACATTGCAAGACATCATTACTACATCAAAAGGAAACTGGAATGCTATTCTCAGTTTTTTGAAGTGGGTGCCTGCAAATAGGATGCCTGATGCCATTGGCCTTCTCCAGAATATTTCGGATAAGGATATGAGAGATTGTACTTCTGAAGTGTTAAAAGACCATCTTCTCAACTTTGATTACAATCCTAAATACTCAAGTGAGATTAATTATAAATACATTTTAAACCCTCGCATTTCAACTGAACAACTTACTGCATTTAGAAGCTTTATGTTGCAATTCTTTGGTAAAGGTTATAAAGAGGAAGCGCAAAAGAATATTCAAGTTATAGTTAAAGGCATTTTGCTTCATGTGACTATTGATAATGAGGCAAATTATTATAATATTCCTATAACCCCAATTGGAGTGCTTGATGTCCGTTCTGCAGATAAGGCTTCACGTAACATTCTTTTTGTTGCAATGTGCCGAACTATGGGTATTCCTGCTCGTATTGAAACAGCTACACTTAAACCGCAGTACTTTGACGGAGCGGTTTGGATAGATGTATTTTCTCAGACACATGAAGTTGGTGTTTCTCTTCAAGGTAAGCTAGTTATTAATTCGGATAGCAGTAATGCAATTGCTCCTCAGTATTCAATTCATTACTCATTAGCCAAATTAACTAATGGAAATCTGCAAACTCTCGACTATGAAGAGAGCACCTTGCTTAATAACCTGCCTGCAACCTTAAATTTGGACACAGGCAGCTATGTTATGATTACCGGTTCGCGTTTGAAAGATGGATCTGTATTGGCTTCGATGCAACCATTTAGAATTAGGAATGATTCTTATACTAAGCTGACAATATTATTGCGAAAGCCATCGAGTCCTAATCAAAGTCTAGGAAAAATTAATGTAAAACAAGGCTTAAGTTTGGAAGAAAAAGCAAATACTTCACTTTCGTCTTTGCATTGGGGTGTAGATGTGATTGTCTCATGGGTAGTGCCTGATGCTGAGCCTACCAAACATCTATTTGCTGAACTACAGCAGTATGAAAAACAAATGAATACTGCTAATACTCCTGTTGTTTTGCTTGTTCAAAACCAGAAAGAAGCAGATGCACTCAAGGATGTTTTGAAACGCTATCAGCTTCCTTCAAATGTGTTTGTTGGAATAGACGATAAATTGAGCCTTTTGAAAACCATGGAACTAAAAGATACTAACTCTGCAGGTTTCGATTTCCCTGTGGTCACTGTTGTTACGCCTGAAGGGGATATGTTATATCATTCGAAAGGTTATCAAATAGGTTCAGTGGAGCGTATGCTGCAAGTGTTGAAATAAAACGATACTAGTAAGACGACTTCGTAATTCTCTTCTATATTTCTTTCTTCATTTCATGATAGAATAAAATAGAGGCATCATTTTTCAGATAATAATTCTCTATTAAACTCATAATTGAATTTAGGTTTAAAATAAAAGACTTAAACCACGTGAGAGAATTATTGTTAGGCGCGCACTTTTGAATTATAGAGTGCCAAAAATAAGAGGTAAGCAGAGCAGGCAACCAAAACTAACATCCCTGCCGTTAAACCAAGTGCATCATTTAATATCCCAATTAGCAAAGGGATAAATGCTCCGCCTGATACAGCCATAATCATTAGGCCTGATATTTCATTGCTACGTAATGGGTGTTTGTCAACGGCTAAAGTGAAAATAATAGGGAAAATGGTGGAAGTGGCCAAGCCGAAAATAAACATCATTATAGTAGAAGTATTTTGGGTAGGAGCAATGATTAACAGTATGATGGTTATTAGAATGAAGAGGGTGTTCCATACAAAGAATTTCTTTAATGCGAATTTCGCCAATAAGAATGCGCCTCCGAAGGTGCCAAGCATTTTCCCCAGGAAATATACACTTCTGGCAGATTGAGCGTAACCTGAGTCGCTGGCAAGGCTGAATTTGCTCATCAAAAATTGCCCTGACACTGCATTTATCCCAACATCAATTCCAACCAATAAAAAAATCCCTATAACAAGTAAGGTTATGAAGCCATTGCTCAACAATTTAAATGAAGAGATGAATGTTGCCCTCTTTTCATTGGTTTTTATTTCCTCTATCTTAGTAAATCCAAGCCAAAAAGAGGTAAGAATTGAAACTATACCAAAGGTCAGAAACAATATCTTCCAATCGCCGAATTGCAAGGCTAGAAAGGCAGCGAGTGGGGGAGCTATCATTGAGCCTATGGCTTTAACGAATTGGGAAAAGCTAAGAAAACTCGACTTCTTAGCTGCAGGCACAACATCTACCAATAATGGGTTAGCCGAAACCTGAACGATTGTATTACCTATACCTAAAAATGCAAAACCCAAAAGCACACTTGCATATGAATAAACAAAGAAAGGGAAGAATAATCCCAGTGCTGTAATCATTACTCCTACATTTAAAACCTTTCTTTTTCCGATTCTGTCTTGCAAGATTCCTATGGGGACCGATAAAAAGAAAAACCAAACAAATACAGCTGATGGAATTAACTGTGCAAGTGTATCGCTTAGATGAAAGTCAGGTTTTACCCTGTCGACCCCAATGCCAACTAAATCACAAAAACTCATTACAAAAAACGACATTAGGATAGGTAATATATACTTGATGTTTTTGATGGTTTTCATAGTTCTAAATTAGTAATTATGTGAAAAGTCAAATATAATTCATAAAAGCCATTGATTATTGAGCTGGAATGTTGGGCTTTATAAGTTGTTTAGAGGTATTGTCACTATTATAATAAGGACTTCACTTTTTCAAAGTAGTTGTCGTCGATTAGGCGGGCAGCTCCAATCATAGAGGCAGTTTCTCTTAAATCGGAAATGCATACTTTGGTGTATATTTTGTTTGCAGCAAGCACATCAGTAAGAAATCTTCCGAACAAATCATAGGCTCCACATATTTTTCCACCCAAAACAAGGCATTCTACATCGAAGGATTTTAGCCAAGGGCTTAAGAATTCACCCATATTTTCGCCGTATTCCTTAAACAATTGCAGTGCAATTCCGTCTCCATGTCTTGCTTCCTGAGATATCCCTTTCACGCCTCTGATGAAGTTGCCGCTTCTTTTCTTGTAGTTATTGACAAACCATCGTGTTGAAAATGAATCATCTGCAATGCCTCCATTGAAAGGTAGATACCATAAGCAGCCTGTCTTAGGTACTCGTTCATCTTCAACTATGGGTATTCCGTTTTCGATGAAGCAAGTGCCAAAGCCTGTTCCTAAGGTTAATGCAATTACCCTACTGTCTTCTTCTGCCATGCCAATCCAGTCTTCAGCGATACCAAAGGCGGTGGCGTCATTGATAAAACGGATAGGAAGATTCTCGGGTAAGGAAAGCCGACTTCTTAATTCATTAATTATATTGACATTATATAAATTTTCGAATTTCTCTACTTCTTTTGTAAAGAGGGCTATCCCATTGGTGTAGTCGAAGGGACCGGGCATTGCAAACCCTATTCCCACAAGGGAATCGATGTTAATACTTGATATGCTTATCTGTATGGCTCTTGCCCAATTAGATAAAATTTCTTCTGCAGAGCCTTTATTGTCAACCTTTTCGTCTGCAAGGGAGTTGTGCTGTAGTTCGTTTGTGTCGATGTCAATTGCGGTGCATGAAATATGTTGACCTCCAATGTCTACCCCAATAGCAATTCTTCTATTCATTGATAAGTGATTGTTTATTCAAAAAAAACCAAAGATATATATATTTTTGCAACCTAAATCCATTTACATGAAATATTTATTTTCTGAGGCTTCAAACTACGATAAATACCCTTTTATTGCAGTGAAAGGTGTCGAAGGGGAGTATTTTGTGGGTTGGACTGACATTTTGACTAAGTTAAATCGGCATTTCAATGCCTCTATTGCTGATAAAATAATTGTAGTTTTTGAGTGTTATCATGGAATTTGTGAAGATGTTGCCCAAATTATCAAGAATTCTCTAAATCCTTCGCATTTTTTCAAATCAACTGAGGCTTTTAAATCTTTTGAAGAAATTGACCGTATGGTTTATCCTGATGTTACAGATGATGAGTTATTTGGGCATCTCACAAAGCTATCGATTGAAGATTTTTTCGATACACAAAAACTTACTTCGCTACAAGAGAAAATTGATTGCATTTCGGAAGGCGTTGTATTGTTGTTTGGCACGGGTGCTTCTGTTTTGGCAAAAGCTGATGTTACGCTTTACCTCGATATGCCACGTTGGGAAATTCAGCAGCGTTTTCGTAGGAATAAATTGAGCAATTTGGGAACCGACAATTCAAGTGAACGGACTTCTTTGCAATATAAGAGGGCGTTTTTTGTCGATTGGCAGGTGTGCGATGCCTTTAAGAAGAAAATAATGCCTCATTGTGATTATATTATTGATACACTTGATGTTGATTTGCCTAAAATGATTAGTCAGTCGGCTTTTCGGGCTGCTTTGGCCGTGGCTGTGGAGCGTCCTTTTCGTGTTGTGCCTTTCTTTGACCCCGGTCCCTGGGGTGGGCAGTGGATGAAGGAGGTTTGCGATTTGAATCGCGATGAGGCAAATTATGCCTGGTGCTTCGATTGTGTGCCCGAAGAAAACAGTCTTTTGTTTAAGTTTGGTGAGATGCTCTTCGAAACCCCTGCCATCAATTTGGTTTTCTTTAAACCTGAAGAATTGTTGGGAAGTGCTGTGCGTAAGCGTTTTGGGGATGAGTTCCCTATTCGTTTCGATTTTCTTGACACCATGGAAGGTGGCAATTTGAGTCTGCAGGTGCACCCCCTAACCGAATATATTAAGGAGAAATTCGGTATGCATTATACTCAAGATGAGAGTTATTATCTTATGGATGCAGGCGATGATGCTTCTGTGTATTTAGGCCTTAAAAACAACATCAGACCTGCTGAAATGATTGAGGATCTGCGTAGTTCGAAAGAAACGAATTGTTTTGATGCCGATAAATATGTTGAAAAATGGAAGGTGAAGAAACACGATCATTTGCTTATCCCTGCCGGAACAGTGCATTGCTCGGGGGCCAATGCTATGGTCTTGGAAATTAGTGCCACACCCTTCATTTTCACTTTCAAACTCTGGGATTGGAATCGTATGGGGGTCGACGGTCGGCCTCGTCCCATCAATATTGACCATGGCGAAAAGGTGATACAATGGGACAGAAGCACCGATTGGACGAAAATGAATTTGCTCAATAGGTTTACTTTAGTTGCAGAAGGGGATGCTTGGAAGGAAGAGAAGACAGGTTTGCACGAACTCGAATTTATTGAAACCCGACGACATTGGTTTTCGAAGAAAGTGAATCATCACACCCAGGGTGGCCTTAATGTGTTGAATTTGGTGGAAGGTGCCGAAGTGATAGTTGAAAGCGAAACCAATGCATTTGAGCCTTTTGTGCTGCATTATGCCGAAACTTTTATTGTGCCTGCCCACGTTGGACAATATAGCATACGTCCTTTTGGAAAAAGTGAGGCTAGCTTATGTGCTACCATTAAAGCTTTTGTAAGATAAAAATCGCATCTTTGTTTCTAATGGTTTTTCTGAAATCCGCATTTGGTAAGGGTTTTAATGTAGGTTGATATATGTCATTTAAAATGTCACAATATATCATGATAAAATATTTTGATTTATAGTTGAAAGTATTTGAATAATATGTAATTTTGTATCATCAAACAATTAAATAAACATATCAACCATTAAATTTTTATCATTATGAGCGAATCTATCGAAAACATGAGAGTTATTGCCATTTTAGGAATGACTACAAAGCCAACCTATGTTGGATTAAAAATCATCAAACAAAACACTACGCTTAATTTATTAGTGAACAGCGGAGATAATCTTATCGATCCAGCGGAAATAATCCTTCAACGTGCACACATTTCAACACTTATAGACAAGGAAACAGCCATGACAGGCGGGCCAGTTGATAAAACAAATCAACGCAACTTAGCGTTTAATATAATGATTTCTGATCGTAAAAAAAACATGGCTGTAGTGCAAGCAGCTGCTGATGTTCTTAATAATCCTGAATTGGCTGCCGATTATATTATCAGAAATGGGTATGAGATTAAGCAACGTGTCGGCTCCCATTCAATTCCTGATATTTCAGTTGTAAACAAGCCGAATGTTCCCGGCACTCTTGTTGCAACTTCAAAAAGCCCAGGACGTAATATCAATTTTTCTATCGATTGGATGTATTCCGTTGATAATGGGGCGACATGGATAATGTGGCATTCGACACCCGTTGTTAAAACAGAAATACCGAATTTTGCCACAGGAGCGCGCGTTATTATACGACGAAGATTTATTATTGGAAGTAATGCTCCTGAAGGTTGGGTGCAATCAGCTCCTATTACCGTATTATAATACTTTACGATTAAGGCCGAACCGATAAATATTACTTCGGAATATATTTATCATTCATTATATAATTGTAAAACGTATAGTTTGAATTAAATTCCACTTAGTTATACTTCTACGACCTTGGAGAATTCTTGTACAACCGTCGAGGATTCTTCTACAACTGTTGAGGAATCTAATTGTTTCTACTCGGAATCCAATTATTTCTACTCGGAATCTAAGCACGACTACTCGGAATCTAATTATATCTACTCGGAATCAAAGCACAACTACTCGGAATCCAATTATATCTTTGAGTAATCACATCACAACTACTCGGAATCCAAGCACGACTGCTCGGAATCCAATTATATCTTTGAGTAATCCAAGCACAACCACTCGGAATCCAATTATAACTGCTCGGAATCGGAGCACGATTACTCGGAATCTAATTCTAGATAGGGGAATATGAATATATCTTCAGTAACTAAGTTTTTTTCGTGAAATCATAGAAATTTCACGATATGAATTTTATGAATAGGACTAATCTGTCTTGCGATTTTTAAGAGGAGGGGTGTTTAATTTTATCGTATATTGAAAATAAATATTAAATTTGCTAAATAATATAATGGGAGTTTTCTTTAAATCTTATGAATATGAATGATTTAACCAGAAAAGCCTATTGTGAATAATAACAATATAATACTATTTTAAGACTTAATTTAAATGTGCGGCGTCAGCACTCTAAACTCTGACATAAAAAATATGAAGAAAATTACTACTCTTTTTACTATCCTTGTTTTATTTCAGCTAATCAGTATTAATTCGTTTGCCCAAAACCGCACCCTTTGCATCAAAGGTTATGTGGTGTATGTAGAAGATATGAATAATATTTTATCTGGAAATGTGCTCGTTGGCGATACAATTAATGGAAAAATAAAATATGATTTAAGCATTACCGACAACAATGCTTTGCCAAGTGTAGGCGATTATCAGAATTCAACACCACCAAGTGGAATCACCATTAATCTGAACAATCGAGTTTTTAAAACCGATAGCACCAATGTTAACTTTCTCTTAGAGGTAATTAACAACAATAGTAATTCAGACAACATTGTATTCCGTAGCAATAAAAATGTGTTTTTCCCAGAGATACCTTCTGCTAAAGCCAACACTCATATATCATGGCAATTAGATGATACGGCTCAAACTGCAGTGTCAAACGTTAATATGCCTACTTACATAAATCTAAATGCATGGCAACAAAACTTTGGTTTGAATATTGAGGGCGGTAATATGTTTATGGATACGACTATGCTCATTAGAATAATGGTTACTAGCGTAGATACATGCGAATCAACGGCTTCTATAAACGACATAGATGTTGCCAAAAACACCATGTCGATACATCCAAATCCGTTTACTAACACAGGAACCATCGAATTTAATGCAGAAATGCAGAATGCCGAAATTGAAATCTACAATATGTTTGGTCAGAAAACTAAAGTAATCAATCATGTTTCGGGTAGAAGAATAAGCTTCAACAGAGATGATTTGCAAAGTGGAATCTATTTTATTCATCTTTTAAAAGATAATAAAACCCTTGCAAACACCAAACTGATCATAACCGACTGATAAGGGGTTAATCCTTTTTTTATCCTTCCCCTATGTGCCGCTTTGCAAACGGCCAAGCTATCAATATCTTGTTTTTTAATGCAATCATCCCTAAACAAGGGATGATTTGCTTCTACTTTTATAATAAAGTATATCTTTACAAAAAAATAAAGAGCCACCAAACAAGATCTATTATTATGAAATATTACATTCCTTTACTAATGCTATTGGCACTATTTTCCTGCCAAAGCAACAAACAATCCAGCATTTCTTCGCCCGACGGCAGCATTAAAATTATTGTTTGGGAAGAAGGCGGGAAGGCCTTTTATAAAGTAATGGCCGATAACAAAAACATCATCAACCCATCTGGCATAAGCTTCGATTTCAAAGGAATGCCTTCGCTTAAGGAGAATCTTGCGGTGAAAGTTATAACAAATTTGAGTCACGATGAGAATTGGAAGCCTGTTTGTGGCTTTTCATCCGACATTCGCAATAAATATAATGAGTCGTCTGTCACCTTCACCGAAAAAGAGGGCCTGAAACGCAGTTTTACTGTAGTTGCAAGGGCTTATAATGATGGAGTGGCATTTCGCTATCAATTTCCTAAGGCCGATAAAACCGATAGCCTTCTGTTTCTGGCAGAAAACACTCATTTTACTTTCCCTGCAAACGATTCAGCGTGGTGGATACCTTCCAATGAGTTTGCTTATGAATCTCTTTATAGGCACACTAGTTTAAATCAAATACCCGATGCCAATACTCCATTTATGGTGCAAACTCAAAGTGGATTCTATCTGAGTATTCATGAAGCCGCTTTGCTCGACTATTCGGAAATGAGCCTCAAAAGAAACCCTACAGATTCGCTCGACTTTGTTTCAGCTCTATGGCCCGAACCCGATAGCGTTTGTGCAAGAGTTAAATTGCCTTTCAACACGCCTTGGCGTAGCATTATGATTGCCCGCAAGCCCGGTGGTTTAATCGAATCGCATCTGATTCAGAATCTCAACGAGCCTTGTGCTATAAAAGATGTTTCGTGGATAAAACCTATGAAATTTGTGGGTATATGGTGGGGAATGCATACCGGAAGATATACTTGGTATGCTGGTCCTAAGCATGGTGCCACTACCGAACGCATGATGCAATATATCGATTTTGCTAAGAAGCATAACATTGCAGGTGTGCTGGCCGAGGGATGGAATCTAGGCTGGGAAACCTGGGCTCCGGGTGTAGTTCCTATGCAGAATTTCTGTAAAGCTTATCCTGATTTTGATATAGAGAAAGTCGTTAAGTATGCTAAGGCTAATGGCATAGAGTTTATTTCTCATCACGAAACTGGGGGCAACATCCCTGAATATGAAAAACAAATAGATTCGGCTTTTGCTTTATGTCATAAGTTAGGAATTACCTCCCTGAAAACAGGTTATGCTGGCATCATAATTCCTGCTGGTTATCATCATCATGGGCAATATATGGTTAGGCATTTCCAAAAGGTGGTTCAGTTGGCGGCGAAGTATCATATCATGCTCGATGCACACGAAAGCATCAAACCCACCGGACTCGATCGCACCTATCCCAACCTGATGTCGCAGGAGGCCGGACGTGGTAATGAATGGAATGCAGGCTATGTTGCAACACCAGCCTATCACGCTGCCATTTTGCCTTTCACCCGCTTCCTTGCAGGACCTTTCGATTATACTCCTGGCATCTTTCATGTCAATCACACTCCCGAAATGAACAAACGTTTGTATTGCACTCTCACCAATCAGTTGGCGATGTATGTGGTTTTTTATAGTCCTATGATGATGGTTTCCGATATGATAGAGAACTACGAAAACAATCCCGCATTTCGTTTCATCGAAGAGGTTCCTTGTGTTTGGGACGAAACTCATGTGGTGGATGCTGTGGTGGGTGATTATATTTCTATTGCCCGCCGTAGCGGAAATAAATGGTTTATCGGGAGTCTGTGTGATGAAAACACTTATTTGGTGAATATACCTTTAAGTTTTCTCGATAAAGGAAAGCAGTATATTGCAACCATCTATGGCGATTCAATGGCTACCGATTGGGAAAATAATCCTGAATCAATTGAAATTGGAAGCTATAAGATTACTTCTACCGATACCATAAAAGCTGCTTTGTCGAAAGCAGGAGGGCATTGTGTTAGCATCAGACCTTTGAATCAGAATGAAGCAATTAGTTTTCCATCAATAAGTGTATACAATCAAAATGCTTCTAACAAAATGAAGATGTTTGTTAAACTAAGAACTGTTGGAGATAATATTGTAAAACATCTTGCAGTAAATAAGTCGCTGAAGTTGTTGACTAATTACAGTGAGCGCTATCCAGCAGCAGGTAATAATTCTCTGATTGATGGGAAAAGAGGGATGCTCAACTATTCGTTGGGTAATTGGCAAGGCTACGAAGGAGTTAATATGGATGCCACCATCGATTTACAGCAAGCAACCCCAGTGCATAAATTAACAGCTGGTTTCTTGAGCAATCCTGCAAGTTGGATATTCCTTCCTACTATGGTAGAGTTTTCAGTTTCAACTGATGGAATGAAATTTATTAGCATAGGGAAGCAAGTTCATATTCCTGAAAAGGAAAGCGATATGAAAACTATAGCCATTAAAGACTTTTCGGTTGCGTTTGCCTCCATGAAAATACGTTATGTAAGAGTGAAAGCAACCACCATAGGCAACTGTCCCAATTGGCATTCTGGCAAAGGCAATAAATCGTGGATGTTTACCGATGAAATAATTGTAGAATAAGGCAGTATTATTCATAATGCCTTATTCTGTTTTCCTTTCTCTTTGATGACTTCTGCTTGAATAAACAGGCAGAAATTATAAGTCAGTTATCATCTATTATAATATCTTTTCAATACCCGAAAGGGTAACTGTGGTTCCTTCAATCATGAAAGGAATGCGGATTCTGTCGATGTTTTCAGCAATCCAAGTGTCCTTCATCTTCCAATCGCGGAAGGTGTCGTTCGAAACGATGTAACATTTATCGGCTTTAGCTTTTTTAATGAAAAATTCATCGGCTTCAGTGGTAGAAGGGGCTTCATGGTAAGATATTCTCTTGTCGTTAATCATCTTGGTTAAGACTTCCAAATCAGGAGCTTTTCGTTTTAGACCTGCGTCGCCTATCACCATAATTTCTTCGAACCTCTGAGTGTATAATTCTTCTACTATGAGTTTGATATTACTGAAATGAGGCATGTCGTCCCCGTTAGGGTTTTCTCTTTTTCTATGGTTTGAAAATGCGACATTGCTTCCGTCGATATAGATTTTCTTATTTGATATCTTCCAAACCTCAAAATATTCGCCATCTGAATCGAAAATTCCGTATTGTTTAATTCGGCTTTCTTCGCTTAGGAAGAGTCTGAATTCGTCTTCGTTATTGAGTTTTTTGGAATACCATTCAGGTAGGATTCGGCTTCCGTCTTCTTTCGATGCGAACTTGATTTCTTCTTCCTTTAATTTAAGCAGTTCGATTAATTTCTTTAGCGAAAGTTTTTTCCCATTATCGGTGTTTTTCAAGGCCACCATCAAAACAACCTGATCGAAGCTGTAGATGCCTTTTGCGGCATTTTTGAGGTTGTTGTAGTAGTCGTATTCGAATTTGCTTAGGATTTTCAAATGTTTTGCTTCCTGATATTCTTTAATCAAGTCGAAGCCCATTTTTACGGCATTAATATAATCTTCGGCATAGGTATAACCTTTGATTTTTGCTTCGTCGAAGGTGATTTTATCTGAAAATCCAAAGAAAAAGGCTTTATCAAAGTCCCAATAGTCTTTAAATCCTTTCGAAAGTGCATATTCGCAAAGCTTGATAGCCGAATCGTATTCTGCGGGAACGAAGCTTTTAGGGATTAATGTTTTATTTGCTTCGCAACGCTCTTTAAATTTTTCAAACGAATCGTAGAATCCATATCGTTGAGCTTTTGCGTATAATTGTTTGTCGACGACCCCAGTTTTTTTGCAGTCGAGATATTCGCGGTAGGTGAAAATTCCACCTTGTTGGGCATCGTAGAAGCTTTCGGCATCGGGAAAATCGCTTTTTGCCGCTTCTTCAAAGTCTTCTAATGTCTTGTAACTCTTGCCATCGAAGCGATAGAATGTGCCATTTTCTAAAAATATAAAATCTTTTGTCTGACTGGTTTCAGTCTTTGGCAATTCAGAACGAAATAGCAATTTCACCTGATATTGTTGTAACAATTTCAAAAAACCTTTAAGGTTTTTTACTCTAACAGATTTGAAATCAGAGCTGTCTTCGATTTCTACATAATCATATTTACTATGTGACATGATTTTTAGGTATTAATTAATATTCAAATGTAATGTGTTTTTTTGGATTAGTATGCAAAAATATGAAATTGTGAAGCCTAAATTTTCGTGGCTTCATCAATGTTTTATAGGATATTTCTAATAAGCTGCTTATTAATTTCATACCATGTGAAAAGTAGTTGAAAATGAAGCTTAATAAGCCTGAATCCTGAAATTGAAGCTTAGCTTTATCCGATTTATTAATATGTGAAATCATTGATTTCATGAATATTATTGTTTTTTAGGCTTTAGTTTTTTTAGTGTTCAATATTTAGCACAAATATATCTAATTTTTTTTAGATATATCTCTGTAAAAACAAATTATTTTTTTTATTGCATGATATCATTGACTGAATTAATTTTAAATCAGTAAGATAAAGCTTACATGAAAATCAACTAATTTTGGATTATTTAGTTAAATGATGTCACAAATCACCTAATATTTCTTTTTTGCAAATGAAGTTTATGATTTTTTGAGATTCTACTAATATGATTTCGATTTTCGACACCGAAATTTCATTGAGTACATCTATTTTGTCAGTTAACCCCAAAGTAGATGAAGCACTTTTGATGTGATTTTGGGTTAGCGATTTATAGAAATAGGTTAGGACAAAGTGCTGAAAATATACGCCTTGCACAATTCGTTTTCTTAATGTTGTGCCTTATCGCAATCCTATAACTTTGCCTTAAACAAGGCATGAATTTAGCGTATTGCATTTATTGTTGCATGAAAATTACAGCAACTTAAATGCAAGCAAATTTAGCTATAGCCACCCATCAAAAATAGCAATCAAAGCTGCTACGACTCAGTTTCAGGATGTTGTTTTAAACTTTTCGGTAAGCATTATCCCCGCTGTTGCGAAGCTTTCGGCCGGCAATTCGTAAAATCCTATTGTTATGGCTTCTTTCGGAATTCCCGTAATGCGATTAATTTCATCGGTGATGGCTTTCGACATTTCGGCTTTCTTTTCTGCTGTTTGTGGCAGGATGGTAATTTGTACTAATGGCATAATATTTTTCTTTTATATAATTTGTTTTTCGATTAAGATTTATTGCGTCAGCCTTCCAAATGCATATTTTCGAATAAAGCATTAGCAAGCAAAAGTAGGAAAATTTCATTTTATCCCCATTTTGCAAACCCAGAATGGCTAAAAAATTTCATTTTGAGCTATAAGTGTAACCCATGAGGTCGTCCGAATTTATTTTTGCAAATAAAATTTATTTCAAGGAGACATCCGAATTTAATTTTCATTAAAATGAATATTATAGGTGCTAATGAAAATTTCATTTATCCCCAATATGTAATTAGGAAGAGGCGGCAGAATTTATTTTTCCGTCATAAGTTGAACCCAGATTGACGGGAAAATTTAATTTATTGTAAATAGGTAATTACATATAGGCGGAAAAATTTAATGGGGAGCTTCTTCGTAATTACATATTGACGAAAAAACTTATTGGGGAGCCTCTTCGTAATTACATATAGGCGGAAAAACTTATTGGGGAGCCTCTTCGTAATATACTTTAGGCGGAAAAACTTATTGGGGAGCCTTTTCGTAATTACATATTGGTCGCAAAATTTAATTTATTGTAAATATGTAAACCCAGATTCTGCCATAATGACACTTGACAGACAAAAAGTCTTATATTTTTAATCACAAAATATCGGTATCGTAAACAAAATAAAATTCTTTAATGTCGAAAAAAAAAACATAAAATGTGATTAAAATAACTTGTATTGAAAATAAAATGTATATTTGCAGTTCTAAAAATTAAAATTATGAAAAAGCAAGGTTGGCAAGGTGCCTCAAACGTAATGGTAGGTTCTATGGAAAAAAGCATAGATATAGCCCTTAATATAGTTGTCTATCATTTAGCACGGCTATATGCCCATCGAAACGATGGAGATATCCAAATGGCAATGTACACTGATTTTCTAGTATATGCCACTGAATTTATTAATATGGTGGCAAGCCTCACTGGCGATAAGGAGGCACAAACTGTTCTTACGGAAAGCTTTGAATCGGAATTTATGGAAATGAGCCCAAAATTAGATAGTTTCGATAGCTTAACACGTGAAGTGCATGATGTGAATACAGAACCCTATAAACTGATTTGGGGACGCACTCGCGACCGCTTCTATATGGGTTCATATGAATTGCGTTTAGCTGCATTGTTGGCTTTGGCCACCGAAATGACAGCGCAAGCTGTTCCTGATGGGGCTGCTGCTGTGTTGGCCTATCGCACTTCTATCATTAGCAAGCACGATAATCAAAAATCGCGCATGGATAAAGTGGGTGTCGAAAGCAATTCGGCCGACGCTTTAAGGCATATATTGATTAAAAAGCTCAATAAAAACCGCGGGGGCTTAATTTATACTTATGGCGACGATGATGATTGTCAGGCAAAAGTAAATAAATTTTATCCGCTCAATCTCATGGGCGACCGTTCGCATTGGGGGCATTATCAGCTACTTGTTCCTCATGCCGAATTCCGCAAAATTTGTATTCACTCCTTTAAAGAAGGCGAAAAAATTGAAATTTTTGCCGATGGTTGCGATGTTTGGATTTCGATGGCCGACAACGCTTACTTTCCCATCACCTCTGGTTATAAAGCTATTAACCAGCAATCCGTAATCATTGAACCTGCCCTTTTAGGCAATCTTGATAAGAAATTTATTATCGTAACCAATGCTAATTTAACCGGAACTTGCGATTTAATTTTCAATATAATTAAGCCAAAAGCATAATTATGAGATTATTTTTGGTAATTTTCTATTCCCAAAAACTCATAATTCATAACTCATAACTCATAACTTCCTAAGGATTTATTTTTCCTTACGAATTTTAAACATTCCTACTCCAATTGCAAGGCAGACGACGAAGAATGCCAGCATTTTCAGGCAATCAGTCATTACATCGCCAAGACTTGCCGAACGCATAAAGATGTTGTAGAAGGCATTTAAACCCCAATTTAGTGGAGAAAAGCTCGAAATGGTGCGCATGAGGTTAGGCATCAGATAAACCGGGACCCAAACCCCTCCTAAAGCGGCTAAAATGATAACAGAAACCGAACCAAATGAGGTTGCTTGTTGATAGGTCTTGAAAATTGAGCCTATCATTATGCCGTAACCAATGGCGGCAAAGGCTGCCGAGATGACCACCATGCTCAAAGCCATTATGTTGCTGCCCAAAATGAGTTTAGGTAGGCCCAAAAGGGGAAAAAGATTGATTCCAACTGCCAACATAAGGATAAATTGGATGATGCAGACCATCAAATAGATGACAACTTTGCCCGAAATGATGGTGAAATAGGAACCCGGCATGGTGAGTAAGCGGAACAAACTTCCGTCTTCCCTTTCTTTTATCATGCTGATTGACATAGGGATTACAATGAAAAACATCGCAAACATAGTCCATGCAGGCACATTATGTTGAGTTGAATTTGGGACGAAGTCGTACTGCCCTTTCGATGCATAATTAGAAATTACGGTAACAGTGGGGGTGTCGATAAGATCGGGCAGGTCTTTTTCGGGAGGAAATTCCGACAAAGCGGCTGTCATGGTTTTATTAAGAAATTTTTGCTCCACGCGATTGATGATGTTCTCAACCGTTGCCATGGCCGCATTCTTTAATGATTTTTTGATGACAGGGTCGAAATACATTCGAACCGTCACCACACCCTTAACCGGAATAGAATCATCCTTTGGCATGCCCATTTCACCAAGCACCTGAGTAATTCGATACATACTGTTTTTGCGCACCGAATCGGTAATCCCTTCGGGTATCACAATCCCAATCTGATAATCACCGTCGGCCACAGCTTGCTTCAAACTTGCCTCGTCGGCATCCTTATCATTCATTTTGTGGTCGATGTTGAAGAAATCCGATTCAATGAGGCCCCTTTCAAGCACATTACCCATGGTGTCGTGATCAAGATTGACCATTAAGAGGGGAATTTCTAACTCCTTAATACTTCTAAAAGTGGAATCTTGCACCAAAGTGATGATGAAAATCATACTAACGGGCATCAAAAATAAGACGATGAGCCCTCCGATATCCCTTATCAGTACAAGAAATTCTTTATAAATAGATGCTGTAAATTTTAGCATGATGTTCTGGGTTTAATCGCGGAGTTTTCGGCCTGTTAGTTTAAGAAAGACGTCTTCTAAAGTCTCGCACTTATCGTAGCGGCTAACTAAATCAGCCGGCGAACCTTGAGCAATGATCTTCCCGTAGTCGATTACGGCCACAGTAGAACACATTTTTTCGGCTTCGTCCAAATGATGAGAAGTGTAAATGATGGTAGTTTCTTTTTTGTTGAGTTCAGCGAGTATTTCATTGATAATACTACGTGACTGCACGTCAATTCCCACTGTGGGCTCATCCAGAAACAATATTTTTGGTTGATGAATGATGCCGGCAATAAGGTTAACACGTCTTTTCATCCCACCCGAATAGCTTGAAATCTTTTTGTTGGCATTTGCCGTCAATCCGAATTTTTCGAGACATTCGTCAATTCTGTTTTTGAGAACTTTTCCTTTCATCCCGAAAATATTTCCGAAGAATGTGAGGTTTTCGCGTGCACTTAAAGAGGGGTAGAGGGCAATGTCCTGAGGAACAATACCAATAATTTGCTTAATATCTGAAAGATGTTGGGAAATATCTTTCCCATCTATCGTAATTTTTCCTTTTCCCGAACGAATATATCCACACATCATCGAAATGGTGGTGGTTTTTCCGGCTCCATTAGGTCCTAACAGCCCAAAAAATTCGTTGGGGTATATTTTCAGCGTAATATCATCTACAGCAGGAGTTTCTGCCCCTTTATAGGTTTTGCTGATACCATCAATATGTATGATGGGCTCCATTTAAAATTTAATTTTTTTCAATCTTTTGAAAATGGCTTCTTCCTTATTGGCACAATCAAGAATGATGTCAGCGAGGTCATCGTAAGTATGTTCAGGTTCTGAGCGGTTTTTGCAATTTTTGGCACCCATATAGGAGAAGTTTCTCCAACGATTACCTGCTTCGCCCATTTCAACAGCAATTTCTTTTAGTTCCTCACGATTAAGCAGGTCAGCTGCTTGATTTAAGAAGGCTCCAAAGATAAATCGGTAACCTGCTCCACCTGTTCCTATCTCCTCAAGCGATAATATCGTCTGACCAAGATATTGCGATGCCACTTTATTACCTTTGCTTACAGGCCATTTCCTTAGTTTTTTAGAGAAATAACGTATGCCTTTCACGCCAATAATAGGGAAGGGGATGTCGAGCATTTCGTAGCAAACTTTTTTAATACCTTTTATGGCAGGTTGTCTAAAATCTATTTCATCGGGGACCTTGGTTACGTAATACATTTTCCCGTTGGGTGCAAAAGCTCCTTTAGGATAACGTACTTTCTTAAAGTCTTCGTATGAAACGCGGCACTCTCCCGGAATTACACTGTCGGCAATCAGATATTCGTTGTTTTCTTTCCCGAAAACCACCATATTGTGCATATTATAATGCATGCGATATTCCTGAGGGAAGAAAGGCAGATGAAAAACACCAACTTGCACCCCAACAGGGGTGCCTGTATCCAAAACTCTATCCAACTCATCCATTGCTTTTTGAGGATTACGAAAAGTTTGGCGTTCGTATGAAATCCCCATATTCTTGCAGGTTCTACTAAATACTAAGCCTGGCAATGCACGAAAACTTGTCACAGGCGAATAATTCAGTTTTACCATGGGAAGATGAGCAAAGAAGTATCCTGCGCCAATACCGAAGGCCATTGGTTCGTTTATGTCTACATTGTAGTATCTGAGTAGGTTCACTGTGGCACCGCTTTCACAATGGGCTGAGAGTTGTTTATGGTCGAAGTTTAATTTCATCTATATTTTTTTAATTTGAGGTGTTATTATTTCACTTTTTAAATCTATCATCCTGCTAAGTAGGGTTTAACTTTCGTTTAACCTAAATCTTGACTCAACTTCACTGATTAAATTCTAATATAAACTTTGAATCAATGCTTTTGTTTAGAATTTTATTCCACTTAAGCTTTTTTAATAATGTAATTTCTTATTGATGGTTGTCTTTCTTCACTTATAATTGAAAGGGCCTGCTGCCTAAACAAATTCTTATCTCCTGAGTGCCACTCAACTGAATTTAATTGAAGTATGGAAATAATATATTAGCATGAAGAATTCCTTTTATAACTTGATTTTTTTTAATTTTCTAAATACTTTTTCTTCTTTATCAGCAATGTCCATCAGAATGTCTGCAATGTCATCGTAAGTATGTTCAGGTTCCGACCTATTTTTACAGTTTTTGGCACCGATATAAGAAAAGTCTCTCCACCGATTACCTGCATTTCCCATTTCAATTGAAATTTCTTTAAGTTCCTCTCTTCCGAGCAAGTCAGCAGCCTGACTTAAGAAAGCTCCATACATATAACGGTATCCAACACCGCCAGTTCCTATTTCTTCCAAAGACAATATCGTTTGCCCTAAATACTGCGATGCAATCTTATTTCCATTTTTTGTAGGCCATTTTCTAAGTCTTCTCGAAAAATAACGAATACCTTTCACTCCAATTATTGGCATTGGAATATCTAGCATATCGTGGCACACTTTTTTAATACCGTTGATGACAGGTTGTTTAAAATCAATCTCATTAGGGACTTTGGTTGGATAAAACATTTTCCCTTTAGGTGCAAAAGTGCCTTTTGCATAACGAACACGCATTAAATCTTCGTGAGAAATTCTGCATTCGCCCGGTATTACGCTGTCAGCTATCAAATATTCATTGTTTTCTTTTCCAATAACGATCATGCTGTGCATATTATAATGCATGCGATATTCTTGAGGGATATAGGGCAATTGAAATACACCTACTTGTAATCCAACAGGAGTGCCTGTTTCCAAAACTCTATCGAGTTCGTCCATTGATTTTTGAGGGTCGCGAAACGTTTTGTTTTCATATGATATTCCCATGTTCTTACAAGCCCTGCTAAACAACAATCCCGGCAAAATGCGGAAACTTGTAACCGGGGAATAATTAACTTTCATCATGGGAAGATGGGCAAAGAAAAAGCCCGATCCAATTCCAAAAGCCATGGGTTCGTTGATGGTAATATTGTAATATTTAAGCATATTCACAATAACGCCACTTTCGCAATGCGCTGACATTTGTGAATTGTCGAAATCTAATTTCATCTATATATTAGGGGTTTATAGTGTTGTTTTTTTATTTTTTTTATTTGCAATCTTGCCAAGTACATACTTTCAGTCAACTAAGGTAGAACTTGTCCCCGTTTCGCCGATTCGATTGAAAATTAATCGGCGAAAAAGGACATTATTTCTTTCAATCCTTAATTAAGTATGTAATTTCAGATGCTATTTATTAAGCCCCTTGTGAATTATGGTCAATGTTTTTCAATTCGGGCATGCTTATTTGGAAGAAATCGGCATATTTTTGAAGATTTTCTTCTTTTAATGACTTAAAGTGTTGTGGATTTAGGTGTCTTTTTACCCTCCACTTTGCAAAACCTGTATATTTTGAAAGCATTCCGATGTCAGTTAAACACTTTTCCATATAATATGCGATAGGACTTATTTCCCCAGTTCTTACTTTTTCTTTAGCTTCTGCAATGCGCTCTTTCACAATCTCCCAACTCTGATTATTCACAATTTCTTTACTGCCCCAATTCTTCAACATAGCATGACTAAAATTACCTTTATCATCCATTTGATAATGGGTAATCTCGAAATTCAAATCTACTTCAATCTTTTCGGCATCTATTATTTTAATGTTGGGTTTACTTTCTTCTGTCATTATACTGTGTTTTTAAATGTTAAATTGATTTGTGAGAAATAAATTATAAAAGAATAAAAAATCAGAGGTTTAGTTTTCGAATTTAAATCTCATGACCAATTGAGAGGGATTTTCATCCTTTAATAAAGCTTTTACGTTTCAAACTCCATTAAGGCGGCAAAGATATAAAATAAATGATTCAACATTGTATTATGTACATTCAAGCATAACAATAGTCACTTTAATTTTCGGGATATTTGTTATTCTTTGAAAATAGGATTCTAAATTATGACCCCGTTTTTTTTCTTATTTCGTTTTACTTTTGAGAAAGATTATTTTTTTGTGGATTTAAGGAAGATTTTCATCTCACATTCAGCAATGAGATTGCCTTCCTGAAACACTTTCCCTTCGATAACAGAAGCATCCATTATTCTATGAAGCAATGTTACTTCGGTTTGAATAGCTGAATTTACTTTAGGTAACTTATAAATCATAAGATTTTTCAAGGCTCCAATAAATCCAATAGGTGGCTCGGCATTTTCGTCTTTTTCTGCCATTGAAAGGCCTACTCCTGCAGCAGATGTTTGAGCTATGTTCTCAACTATACCTGCTTCTCCTAAAAAATCCCCTTCGCAGAGCACATTTTCTGGGCTAATGTTGAAGCGACTAATGATTTTTGTTTCACTTGCTTCTAACACTTCGTCCACCATCACCATTGGCGGCCTTTGAGGAATCAGATTGCTTATATTTAGGTTTGATTTCATGGTTCTAATAATAAATGCCACAATAAGCCCTTGCGTTTTTTAAGTCTGATTTTCTCCATGATGTCTGATTTATCTTCATCAGGGAAAATCCAATTCTTTCCGCTGGCTTTTGCTTTAGCTTTTAAGGTGCTTAAATCAAATTGGTCTGAGATGCAATACTCAGGATCAAGCAAGGGGTTTTCTGCTTTTAGCTTACCTTCCTTTAGAAGTATAGTGTGTAATGGTGTATTGGGATAAATTCTCATTCCAATGTAAGGAAAGAAAACAGAATGATGTATATGTTTAGAATTTTCGAAGGTTTCGGTTAGTGTAGCATCAGTTTCACCGTATCCACCTAATATCATAAAGTGTGCAAAGTATACGCCTGCCTTGTTGCAATAATCTGAACAATTTATTACATCCTGAACAGTGAAATGTTTGCCATAATTAATCAATTGGGTGTCTGAGAGTGCTTCTGTCCCAAACTCAATATGCTTTAAACCCGATCTTTTGAACAGATGTAAGAGGTCTTGTGTTAGGTTATGAGGAGAAAAATAGGCTCCCCAGTGAATTTTTATTCCCGACTTAATGATTTTTTCTGCCAATTCAACATTATAGGCATTATTCATATTAAAAACAGAGTCGGTGAAGAACACATAGTTAATTTTCTTTTCCTTATAAAACCTTACCAAGGTTTCAACCACTAAGTCAACATTGAGCATACGCACTTTTCTGCCTTCAATGATAGGATAGGTGCAATAAATACACTTATAGGGACAACCTCTTTTGGTTTGAATGTTTAACATTCCTGAATGATCCCAGTAATAGTTAATTAAATCGTCGGAAAGGTGGAGATCGAGGTCTTTTAAAAATCCTTTTCGGATGTTAATGACCACTTTTTCGTTTTCGGCATACACCAATCCTTCTATATTCTTGTAATCGTTTCCTTGTTCGAGGGATTGAATCAACTGCACAAGGCTTTCTTCGCCTTCGCCGGCAATGGCAAAGTCAGGTTTTAGTTGTTTATACAGTAATTCAGGATAAATAGAGAAACCCGAACCTCCCATGATTACTGTTTTTTTTGTGCTTTTCCTTATCGTAACCATGATGTTTTCGTAACCTGCAATAAAGCTGGTTTTCGATTGCGAATCAATATCATCAATATTCCTTAATGAAACCGCAATAAAGTCAGGTTGGTATTCTTCAAGCAATGTTGTGAGGTTATTCAACTCACCGAGATTGAAGTCAAACACTTTGAAGTCAGTTTCGGGGAGATGTTTATCCAGATATGTCATTAAATAGGAAATACCAAGAGGATAAACCGGATAAGGTTTTATGTGCAGGTTTGCAGATATAAATAATACTTTACGTTTTGCCATTAATTTACGTTTTGCCAGAAGTTGAAGTAATTAAACCATTGAGTGGGGTAAAAGTTTAGCATTTTCTCAAGCTCTTTAATATAAAGGCTTAAAATATGACCGGGTTGGGGCTTAGCATTTAGTTCAATAGCCTTTAATCTAATGTTTTCGCTCGCATACAAACGATATGTAAACTTGTCATGTTTCATGCCGAATATGCAATAAGCAGGATAATTAAACCTTGCAGCCAACTGGAAGGTACTTAAAGGAAACAATGCCTGATGTCCAAAGAATTCAGCAGAAATGGTTTTCCCTCCTTCAAGGTATCTATCACCTTGAATGAATACCACTTCGTGATTATTAAGAGCATTATGAATTTCGAAGATATGGCTCATGTCCTCTTTCAGGAAGATGGGGTTGAGTTCAATCTCAATTTTCTTTAATCCTTGAACTTTAAGAATATAATCTTTTATTTTTTGATTTTCTGCATCAAGAAAAACCACATTGATTTTCTTACACTGAAAATTTTTCATCAGATAATTGGCAACTTCCCAATTGCCAATGTGTGCACCGATAAGAATGACACTTTCTCCATCCTTAATGGTCTTTTCAATTGAATTGGTATTAATATATTCATATAGAAAAGGATGTTTTAAGCCACTGAACATCAGCATGCGGTCGAGCAAAGTTTGCCCGAAGACATAATAATTCTGATAAATTTGATAAACAGCCTTTAGTCCAGACGATTTTCGGATGTTTTTGAAATAACTATACACCGATTTGAAGGCAGTAGGAGAGAAGAGCACAAAATAAAAGGCGACAAACCTAAGGGTAAAATAAGCAACAGACAAAGGCAGGTATTTCAGAAGAAGAACAAAAATCTTGTATCCTAATAAATTACCTCTTGTTTTACCCTTCCAATCAGACATTAATTAACGTTTAAACGATTGTAGATATATTGGTAAAATTCTTCGAGGGTTTTCACTTGGGCCAGTTCTTCGCCTTTTACTTTAAAGCCAAAAGTTTTCTCGATGCTTACAATTATATCAACAAAATCGAGGCTATCGATACCTAAAGATGATTTTAAATTAGCTTCTGGTTGAAGTTGGTCTTGTTCTAATTCAAATTCTTCAATTAAAAAGCCATTTATTTTTTCGATAATTTCTTCCTTATGCATTTAGCTTATGATATTATATTTTTTTTATGATGATAGATGAATTTGTGCCTCCGAATCCAAAGGAGTTGGAGAGAATTGTGTTGACTTTTGTGTCGATTGTTGTGTTATTAATCTTTAATTTGGCAGAATATTCGTCGGGGTGTTCAAAGTTTATGTTTGGAGCGATAAAGTTATTTTGCATCATCAATAAAGAGTAGACAACTTCGCTTGCACCTGCCATCCAACACTCATGGCCTGTCATCGATTTGGTTGAACTTATCCAAGGTTTGACATTCCCAAACAATTGATCAATTGCGAGTGCTTCATTCATATCTCCATTAGGAGTAGAAGTTGCATGTGCATTAATATAATCGATTTGATTTACTGTTAAACCAGCTTCGTGGAGTGCTCTATCCATTGATCGCACTAAACCTTTTACATTTGATTGAGAAATATGGTCGCCATTGGATGAAAAACCGTATCCAACCATTTCGCCAAGGATATTTGCGCCTCTTTTTACTGCTGATTCGTAGTCTTCTAACACTAAAGTTGCTGCTCCACCACTTGGAACAAGACCATCGCGGTCTTTGTCGAAGGGTTTTGAAGCATGAGTAGGTTCATTTTCCTTAGATGAGAAAGCCCCAAGGGCATCGAAACTCATCATAGAGAAGATGTTTAGCTCTTGAGCCCCTCCGCAGACGATACAATCCTGAAGGCCGTTCTTGATAAATAAATATCCTAAACCAAGAGAGTGTGATCCGCTTGCACAAGCTCCACTTACAGTGAAATTAATGCCTTTTAGTTTAAAAATAACTGATAAGTTCATAGAAACAGTCGAATTCATCGATTGGAAAATGAATCCAGAACCCAACATTAGGTTATCTTTTTTCTCTCTAGCGATGTCAGCTGCTTCTATTGTGGGTTGTGAGGAACTGTCGTTGCCATAAATTATGCCGATTTCTTGGTTTTCAAGAAAATTATCGTCTATGCCTGCGTTTTTGAGGGCTTCTACTGTAGCCAAATAGGCATATTCGCCCTGTTCGGGGATACCCACGCGCATTCTGCGGTCGAGTAAACCTTTTAAATTAGGACGGTCAACGTAACCTGTGAGTGCCGATCGATAGCCAAAGTCTTTTCGTTTTGGATCGAAGATGATACCCGATTTCCCATGCATTAGTGAGTCCTTAACTTCGTCAAGGTTTTTCCCAATACAGGAATAGATTCCGGTTCCGGTGATTACGACCCGTCTTCCCATTAGGTATAAAGCCCTCCATTTACAGAAATCACTTCTCCTGTGAGATAAGAAGCCTTATCGGAAGCTAAAAATGCAACCAATTCGCTTACTTCTTCGGGCTTGCCGAATCTATCCATAGGTATCATGGCTTTGAGTGCCTTTTCGTCTAAATCTTTTGTCATGTCGGTTCTGATGTAACCAGGGGCTACAGCGTTTACCGTTACATTTTTCTTCCCTACTTCTTGTGCCAAAGCTTTTGTTGCACCAATTACAGCAGCTTTTGCTGCAGAATAGTTTACTTGTCCGGGCAAACCTTTTATTCCTGATAAGGAAACTATGTTAATGATGCGTCCATAGCGGTTTACCAACATGTTTTTGATAAGTTTACGGGTGATGTAGAAGAAACTATTCATATTGGTGTTCATTACATCGAACCATTCTTCGTCTTTCATCCACATCAAAAGAGCATCTTTTCTTATTCCGGCATTATTCACCAAGACTTCAATCAAATTATCGGGATTTTCTTCCATCCATGTACCCAGAACACTTTCAACCTGTTCTAAGCTAGCTACATCGAACTTCATTAATGAAGCCTGATTTCCTTCCGATTCAATTTGTTGGAGGGTAATGGCTGCTTCTTCATCATTATTTACATAATTGATGATAACATGATACTGCATCCTACTAAGCGAAAGGCTTATGGCCCTGCCAATGCCTCTTGATCCTCCTGTTACTAAAGCATATTTCATATGATTTATACTAATGATTTATCTAAATCCAAACGATGGGTTTCAATATAGTTGCGTATACTTTTTATGTCGTCTGACTTGGTAGTATCTTCTTTAAAAGCCGGAACAACTTCGCGTAGTCGTTCGTAAATATTCGAAGTATAGGCCGAAAGTTTCGATTGAATGCCCAAATAATCGATGGCTTGAATGATGGTAATCATTTCTATGGCAATCACATCGAAAGTATTACTGATAACTTTGCGGGTGAGTAAAGCTGAATTGGTTCCCATGCTTACTATATCCTGATTGTCATTATTACATGAAATGCTATGTACATACATAGGGAATGAAAGGGTTTGATTTTCAGCAACAGTTGAAGTAGCAGTGAATTGAACGCCTTGCATTCCAAAATTTAGCCCAAGCACACCCAAATTTACGAAAGGAGGAAGTATATCGTTGAGCTTACTATTCATCATATAGTTCAACTGACGTTCCATTAGCATGGAAAGTTTGGTGATAGCTGTCTTCATTTTGTCATTTTCGAGAGAAATATAGTCGCCATGGAAATTACCACCATGAAAAACATTATTATTTTCGAAATCGATTATAGGATTGTCGTTTACGGAATTAAATTCGTTGATAATTACATCTTCAGCGTATGCAAGAGTGTCAATCACAGGGCCTAATATTTGAGGCACACAGCGTAGTGAGTAATATTCCTGCACTTTATCGGTTAGAATTTTATCTTCAACTTTTTTATCGAACAAATGTTCGTGCCGTTTTCTGATGAGTTGACTATCGTTTAAGATAGTGCGCATAAATCCGGCAATGTTTTCCTGACCTTTATGATATTTAACCTTGTTCAATTCGTAGGAAAAGTGATCGTCATATGATTCAACAATTTCGTTAAGCATACTTGATGCAACGATACTCCAATCGAGTAGGTTTTTAGCTTTAATGAGGTTCACCAAACTAATACCTGTCATAACCGAAGTGCCATTTATGAGGGAAAGACCTTCGCGGATGTGAACATCAATAGGCTTTAAGCCTAATTCTTTAAATACATCAGCAGTGGGTTGAATTTCGTTCTTATAAATTACTTTACCTTCACCAATTAAAGTTAATGCAAGATGTGCCAATTGAACTAAATCACCACTAGCACCTACTCCACCATGTTCGGGAATGATGGGAAGCACATCTTGATTTACTAATTCTTTAAGCAATTCAACCACTTCGGGATGCACACCCGAATAGCCTTTAATCATATTGTTAAGCCTCGAAAGAACAGCAGCTTTTGCATAAATAGGAGTGAGGGGTTCGCCACAACCTGAGCAATGGGAGCGAATGGCATTGTATTGTAGTTGTTTTCGTTGCGAATCGTCTATTTTGTATTGAGCCATTGGACCTAAACCTGTGTTTATTCCATAAATCAATTTATCGTCGCAAAACGATTTAAGGAAATCGAAGGAGTCTTTAACTCTTTGAGTGGCCGAGGTTTGAAGTTCAATTAATTCATTATCAAAAAGTATATCAAAAATATCATCTAGTGTCGCGTAGTTCGAACCAATTGTAACCATTTAGTTTTTAGTTTTGTATGTTTTATCTTAGAGTTGTGTTTAACAACATACTCATTTAAGTTTGCAAAGGTAATAAAATTTTAAAATTTCGGGTTTATGCATTGAAGAAATCAATAGAAAAATCAAATGGTTTTTGGGAATTATTACATTTAGCAATATCAATTGATTCAAATAATATATGGAAATAATAAGAAAAATATCCCAAGATTCTATTTTTAATTGATGGGGATAAGTGATTATTTTGTTTAGGATTTCTTGTTTTGAAGATGTTCGATAAGGGTAATTGGGGTGAAAATTGAATCTCTTTGGGATTTATTCCTCGCAGATTTGCTGAGAAAGGAGAATTGTTTTCCAGTAATACCTCGACAGCTCTGCTTTATTTGATTTTTTTTTTACCACTCTCTGAAAGGCAGAATTTATAGCCGTTTTGAAAATAAAACAGCTAAAATCTACCTTAGCTAAAAGACTTATTCTGCAAGAAATATTTCTTTTTTTATCGCATTTTAACATCTGTTTTTAGACTATTTCACTCCCTTCTTTCTTGTTTTCCTTTTAATTCAATAATTTCTGAATAATATTAGAATTCATTGTTTCCAAACTGATTTTTATATCGTTCACAAGGGGTCTTAAATTCAAATCATCTCTTTTCTAGTCAATATTTAATTCCAACGGAATCAATGCTTTTCATGCAAATTTTAATCGCAAAGGAAGCTCATATTAAAAATAAACCCAAAATAAAGGCTTGCCCGAAAACCCAAGCAAGCCTTTTAGCGCTGAATACTTTAGAGCACTTTAGGCACTCAAAGTACTTCTTTATAGAATCACAATCGAGAAAGGTTCACAGAAATCTATTACATTAGGATCTGTGACAT